>NZ_JADOGI010000116.1 GCF_015645445.1 Nonomuraea cypriaca
GATCCGCGGCTGTCACCGCGCCTGCGTATTCCTGAGGCTGGGGCATGACGATACGGTCACACACCCCAGCCATCTCACGCTGAGAAACCGGACGATCGCTGAACGCGATCTAGGCATGTAGTACTAGACGACGGTGACGCCAGGCCGTCCGGCCGCCCGCCGGCGGGCGCGGTCGACCATGCCCGCCGACAGGTCAATGCCGACGAGTTCGCGGCCGGGGAAGTGCGCGAGGAGCGCATCGAGTTCGGGGAAGGTTCCGCAGCAGGGCACCAGGATCGGGCCGGGGGGAAGCGGGCCGGCCGCGATGGCCCGCACCGCGCCGGAGACCCAGGGGGCGAAGCGGGGAACGAAGTACGCGTCATAACCATCCGCCGCCTCATCCCAGTGATTCACGGGTTCCTCCTCAGCCCGGCGCCATGCCGTACGACATCACTACGAACCACTTTCGCCCCCATGGACATCGCGGCCGCCACGGGCGGCGGAGATGAGGCGGACGGCCTGCCGGACGACCTCCGCCTGGGCGGGGGCGAGCTCGTCGAGGAACGGCTCGACCGCCCCGGCGTCCCATGCCGGTTCCGCCGCGTCCGGCTCGGCAGGCGGCAGCAGGTGGCGCAGGCTGTAGTCGGCGATCGAGGCGGCCAGGGGAGCGACCCTGGGGTCGCCGGGATCGGCCGTGGCCAGTTCGTCGATCCTGCGGTAGAAGTCGTGCCCGCGGCCGGCGAGCTCGGGGTCGGCGGCCAGCCCGCCGAGCATCGCGAACGTACGCTCCTGAGCCGCCTCGCCCAGGCCGTCCACCAGCACCATCAGCTCGCGGTCCCAGGTCGCCGCCTTCGACTCTGGCAGGCCGACCACCTGCAGGAAGGCCAGCAGGTCGGGCGAGGTGGTGTCGTCCGGGCCCAGCGTGCCGTCCTCGGCCCTGCGCAGCACCTCGGCCAGGCGCGCCCGCCTGACCTTGATCTCCTGCTCCTGCCTGGCGAGGTCGGCGTCGATCTCGGCGAGGATCTCCGGCAACTCCCTGGACCGGTCATCGGCGATCACGTCTCGGGCCTCGTCCAGGCTCAGCCCGAGACCGACGAGGCGGCGTACGCGGCCCAGGGCGATGGCGTCGCGCATGCCGTACTCGCGGTAGCCGTTGGCCAGGCGGGGCGGCTCAGGCAGGACACCCTGGTGGTGGTAGTAGCGCACCGTCCTGGTGGAAACGCCGAGCAGGGCGGCGAGCTCTCCGATTCGCATGCCCTCAGTAAAGACATTGACGTCACGTCAAGGTCAAGGGGGCCCCGTCATGGGCGGAGGGCCTTGAGTGTGAGGTCCACCAGGGCGTCGGCGTATTCGGCGGTCAGGGGGCCGGAGCGGTGCAGCCAGCGCTGGTAGAGGGGGGCGTACAGCACCTCAAGCGCCAAGTCGAGGTCGGCGTCGGCGGCGATCTGGCCGGCCCGCTGAGCGCTGCGCAGGCGGGCCTTCTTGGCCTCGTCGACCGGATCGCCGAGCTTCTCGCGATACTGCGCGGCGAGAGCGGGATCGTTGATGATCTCGGTGTTGAGCGCCCTGATCGGCGCCTCGAACACCGGATCGGCGAACTCGGCCACCGTCGCCCGCATGACGACCTTGAGATCGGCTTCGATGTCGCCCGTGTCGGGCAGGGCCATGCTCCGATCCTGGCCAGACTCGCTGAGCGCGAGGAAGGAGTCGAACACCACGGCGCCCTTGGACGGCCACCACCGGTAGATCGTCTGCTTGCCCACGCCGGCCCGCGCGGCGATGGCCTCGATCGTCAGCCTGGCGTAGCCGACCTCGGAGATCAGCTCGCGGGCGGCTTCCAGGATGGCCTGTCGTGACCGCTCGCTGCGGCGGGCGGGGTCGGGCTGCTTGGGCATGCGGGGATTGTACCAGGCTTACGAGACGAGACGGCTCGTCTTGACATGCGGGGCTTGCGAGACGTATCGTCTCGTCTCGTCTCGTCTCGTTCAGGATCGTCCAAGAAGGGGGAGCCGCCATGGCTAGGGTGTGGTTCATCACGGGTGCGTCCCGGGGGCTCGGCAGGGCGTTCGCGGAGGCGGCGCTGGGTGCGGGGGATCGGGTGGTGGCCGCCGCGCGTGACGTCTCACCGCTGGAGGACCTGGTCCAGAAATATCCGGACAATCTCGTACGGCTGCCGCTCGACGTGTCGGACCGAGCCGCCGTACACGCGGTCGTCGACCGCGCGGTGGCGGCCTTCGGCCGGCTCGACATCGTCGTCAACAACGCCGGCGTGCTGCTGCTCGGCATGGTGGAGGAGGCCACGGAGGAGCAGATCCGCGCCCATTTCGATGTGAACCTCTTCGGCGCGATCTGGGTCGCCCAGGCCGTCGTCCCGCATCTGCGCGCGCAGGGCTCGGGCCACATCCTGCAGGTCACGTCGATGGGCTCGGGCGGCGGCTACGCCTCGGTCGGCTTCTACGGGGCCGGCAAGGCGGCGCTCGACTCGGTCAGCGAGGCGCTGGCGATGGAGGTCGAGTCGTTCGGCGTCAAGGTCACCATCCTCCAGATGGGCGGCTACGACACCGGCCTGTTCACGCGGGGCACCACCGCGACGCGGCCGGACCCGATCTACGACCCGCTGCGGGCCAGGCTGGCCGAGATATGGGGCGAGGACGCGGGGCCCGCCCCGAGCACGGCCGCGCCCGTCATCATGGAACTGGTCGATCTGCCCGACCCGCCCCGGCGGCTGATCGTCGGCAGTTCCTCCTACGACCTGGTCCAGGAGATGGCCGAGGCCCGCCACGCCGAATACCGCGCCTGGGAGGGGCTGAGCCGCAAGGCGCCGGGCTGAACCGGCGTCGTAGAATTAAATGAGTGGCGATCCCGGAAAGCCCCCGGTTACCGTTGACCACGTCGAAAGGGCGGATCTCCGCCCCGCCGCAACGAACGAGGAAAGGCCAGTCATGCGCTTCGCAGCCGCCGCACCAGAGCAGGAAGAGCGTCTTTATCACCGACCTGCGGTGTATGCCTGCGTGCTGTTCGGGCGGGCTCCGGGATGATCCTCGACGAGGACTGTTCTGAGGCCGCCAGGTGACGCACCCGGCGGCCTTTTCTTTTGCTCTTTGACAACTCCACAGGGGAACACCTCACGGGCTGATGGTGAAAAGGCATCACACCTGCCTTGCAAGCAGGAGTTCAGGTTTCGAGATCCTGTCGGTCCACGCGGCGGAGGCCGTATCCGGCCTCTTCGAGCGTCCGTAGCCCAATGGGAGAGGCACCGGCCTAAGGAGCCGGACGGTGCGGGTTCGGATCCCGCCGGACGTACGGCCTCGCACGAGGTTCCGGCCCCGTTGGTCCAGCGGTCAGGACGCCCGGCTTTCACCCGGGAAATCGCCGGTTCGAGTCCGGTACGGGGTACGACCGTCATTTCCAAGCCCTATAGCTCAATGGGATAGAGCGCCGGCCTACGAAGCCGGGTCTGTTGCAGGTTCGAGTCCTGCTGGGGCTGCTCGATTATTCGCACGGCCTGTAGCTCAGGTGGTCAGAGCGCCGGTCTTACAAACCGGGCGGCGCAGGTTCGAATCCTGCCGGGCCGACGATTTTCACGCCTGCGCGAGCTGGGCATGTGGCGAGCCCACCTGGCTGTAAACCGGACGCTTCGGCTGTGGCGGTTCGACTCCGTCCTCGCGCACTCACCGTCCCGACATCAATGGGGGCCGGGACGGCCTGGCGCGGTTCGCCGGTTGCGGAGACAGGCCTGCAAAGCCTGGCCGAGCGAGTTCGACTCTCGCCCGCGTCTCGAAATCCAGGTGTTCCTCTGTGGGGTCGTACCGGCTTGACAGATTTCGCGGCGGGGACGTGTAATGGCGGTCGCGTCGCGTGACGCCGCCCGGAGGACGGCGGCGGCATGGAGGCGCCGAACCAAGGGGATGACGCCGTGACCACATACATCGGTCGTGCCTGAGCACCTGACCCCCGCGCGTCGTCCCATGCCCTCGGCGGTGTAGCAAACCCGTTCGCCTCGGCATGCCGTGCGGGTTTCCCATGCCATTTTTCCCGCCAGGAGTGAACACCAGCATGCCCATGGACTTCAACCAGCAGATCACCGAACGCTTCCGCGCCAACCGGGGGCAGGTCGGCGCCCCCTTCGAGGCCGCCAGGCTGCTCCTTCTGACCACCACCGGGGCCAGAACGGGCGCCTCCCACACGACGCCGCTCGGCTACCTGCCCGACGGCGACCGCATCCTGATCATCGCCTCGGCCGGAGGCGCCCCCAGGCACCCGGCCTGGTACCACAACCTGCTCGCCAACCCGCAGGTCACCGTCGAGGACGGCGTCTTCACCTATCAGGCCAAGGCGATCGTCCTGGAGGGTGCGGAGCGCGAGCGCATGTTCGCCCGCGCCGTCGAGTCCGACCCCGGATGGGGCGACTACCAGAGCAGGTCGGGCCGCGTCCTGCCGGTCGTGGCGCTCCTCCCGATCGACGCGGGCCCGCCCGCCGGCCCGATGGGCGACGCGCTGAAGAACCTGCACGACGCCTTCCGCAGGGAGCTGGCCCTGATCCGCACGGAGGTCACCGCCTCGGGTCCGCGTCTGGCCGCGCAGCTGCGGGTCAACTGCCTGACCATGTGCCAGGGCCTGCACGTGCACCATTCCAACGAGGACGCGTACATGTTCCCCGCGCTGGAGGGCCGCTACCCGGAGCTCGCCTCCGCCATGGAACGCCTGCGCGCCGAGCACGTGGCCATCCAGCGACTGCTCGAACGGCTCCAGGCCCTCCTGGCCGGCGACGACGTCGCTCCGGAGACGCTCGCGGCCGAGGTCGACCGGCTCACCCGCGAGCTCGAGACCCACCTGGACTACGAGGAGGAGCAGCTCATCCCGCTGCTGAACTGACCCGCGCCAAACTGTCGGTGCCCACGGGCATGATGCGGCCATGAACGAAGCACCCCCCATCACGACCCTGGCCGGCTCCACGGCCTACGCCGATGCCGTCCGGCTGGCGGTCGACTCCGCCGCGGCCTACTACGCCGACGGCACCTCCACGCTCGACGACGACGCCTACGACCGGCTGGTCCGCGGCATCGCCGCCTACGAGGCGGCCCATCCGGGTGAGGTGCTGCCGGCTTCGCCGACGGGCAAGGTGGCCGGCGGGGCCGTGGTGGGCGACGTGCCGCACACGGTGCCGATGCTCAGCCTCGACAACGTCTTCGGCGACGAGCAGCTCGCCGACTGGGCGGCCGCGCTGGAGCGCAGGATCGGCCGCCCGGTCACGGCCTGGAGCGTGGAGCCCAAGCTCGACGGGCTGGCGATCTCGGCCCGCTACCGCCACGGCCGCCTGGCCCAGCTCGTCACACGCGGCGACGGCACGGCGGGAGAGGACGTCTCCCACGCCATCGGCACCATCGCCGGCCTGCCCGACCGGCTGGCCGGCCCGGTCACGGTGGAGCTGCGCGGCGAGGTCATGATGACCGCCTCGCAGTTCGAGGACGCCTGCGCCAAGCGCCAGGCGCACGACGGGACCACGTTCGCCAACCCGCGCAGCGCGGCGGCGGGCACGTTACGCGCGCAGGATCGGCCCTACGTCTGCGAGCTGACGTTCTTCGGCTACGGCGTGGTCCCCTCGCCCGAGGACACCTCCGAGCTGGCCGAGCGCCTGCGGGAGCTGCCGCACAGCGAGATCATGGACTGGGTCGCCGCGCAAGGCGTGCGGACCACCGCCGCCACGCCCGTCGCCGGCATCGTCGCCGAGACCCTCGACCGGGTGCGGGAGCGGGTCGGGGAGATCGCCGCGGTCCGTGCCGACCTGCCGTTCGGCATCGACGGCATCGTGATCAAGTGCGACCTGGCCTCCGATCAGGCCGAGGCCGGGTTCAGCTCCCGTGCGCCCCGATGGGCCGTGGCGTACAAGCTGCCACCCGTCGAGAAGGTCACCCGTCTGCTCGCCGTGGAGTGGAACACCGGCCGCACCGGGGTGATCGCGCCGCGCGCCGTGCTGGAGCCGGTCGAGCTGGACGGCAGCACCGTCACCTACGCCACCCTGCACAACGTCGCCGACATCACCCGCCGGGGGCTGATGCTCGGTGACAGCGTGACCGTCTACAAGGCGGGCGACGTGATCCCCAGGGTGGCGGCACCGGTCGTCCACCTGCGCACCGGCGACGAGAAGCCGATCGAGATCCCGCGGGTCTGCCCGTCCTGCGGCGACGCGATCGACACCTCGCAGGAGCGCTGGCGGTGCGTGCGGGGCCGCGCCTGCCGCGCGATCGCGTCCATCACGTACGCGGTCGGCCGTGACCAGCTCGACATCGAAGGTCTGGCCGAGAACCGGATCAAGCAGTTGCTCGACGCGGGGCTGATCATCGACTTCGCCGACCTCTTCTTCCTGACCCGCGAGCAGTTGCTGGGGCTGGAGCGGATGGGCGAGACCAGCACCGACAATCTGCTCGCGGCGCTCGAGCAGGCCAAGTCCAGGCCGCTCAGCAGGGTGTTCGCGGCGCTCGGGGTGCGCGGCACCGGCCGGTCGATGAGCCGGCGCATCGCCCGCCACTTCGCCACGATGGACGCCATCCGGGCGGCAGACGCCGAGGCGATCCAGCAGGTGGAGGGCATGGGGCCGGAGAAGGCGCCGGTCGTGGTGTCCGAGCTGATCGAGGTGGCCCTGCTCATCGACAAGCTGGTCAAGGCCGGGGTCAACATGACCGAGCCCGGCGCCGCCTCACCCACGGAGGAGGCGCCGGCCGAGGAGGCCGAGCTGCCGCTGGCCTCGATGTCGGTGGTGGTCACCGGCGCGATGACCGGGCCGCTGGCGCAGCTGTCGCGCAACGAGGTCAACGAGTTGATCGAACGAGCGGGTGGCAAGGCGTCCTCCAGCGTGTCGGCCAAGACCTCGCTGCTGGTGGCGGGGGAGAAGGCCGGCTCCAAGCGGGCCAAGGCCGAGAGCCTGGGCGTGCGGATCATCACCCCGGAGGAGTTCGCCACCCAGGTCGTCGACTTCCTCCCCCAGGGCATCGCGACCGCCGTGACGCCCTTGTAGGCGCCGGACGGTGGCCCGCGAGTGCGGTCGGTCCTCATCGTGGATCACAGCCGGTTGGCCGGGGTCGGCCGCGCAGGTTCACCCAGTTGGAGCGGGCGGTCGAAGGGATCAGCCGGCGCATGCTGACGTGAGCTCTGCTGAGCCCACAATACTGAAGTGCACTGCAATTTTGCAGTAGGCTACAGATTATGACCGAAGGGCTGCGGGAGCGGAAGAAGCGGCAGACCCGCCGGCGCATCTCCGAGGTGGCCATCGGCCTGTTCGTGGAGCGCGGGTTCGAGCGGGTCACGATCGCCGAGGTCGCGGCGGCCGCCGAGGTGTCGGTGAACACCGTCTACAACTACTTCGAGGCCAAGGAGGACCTGGTCCTGCCGCCCGAGGAGGCCTCGCCGCAGCGGCTGGCCGGCATGGTGCGCGACCGGCCGCCGGGCCAGTCGGCGGCGGGCGCGGTGCTGGCGCGGTTGCGCGAGGAGGTGCGCGGGCGGGAGCGCCGGGTGGGGCTGAGCGCGGGGTTCGGGCGCGTGCTGGAGATGATGATGGCCGCTCCCACGCTCACCGCGCGACTGGAGGGGCTCGGCCACCAGATGACCGACGCGCTGGCCGCCGTACTGGCCGAGGAGACCGGGGCCGCCGAGGGCGACCCGCTGCCGCGGGTGGTGGCCTGGCACATCGGGTCCCTGCACGCGCTGGTCCTGGCCGAGATCGCCCGCCGCACGGCGTCGGGTGAGCGCCCCGACGCGATCGCCGAGGCCGTGCTGGAACTGCTGGACGTCGTGGAAAGCCTGCTGGGCGAGCGCGTCCTCACCTATGCCGTACGAAAGGATTGACCGTTGTTCAGGGTGACGATCAGGGGCAAGTTCAAGGGGCTGGACGCGGCCGGGCGGGCCGCCGTGCTGGCGGCGGGGGGCACCGCCTTCACCGAGGCCGGGACGTTCACCCACGACCAGAGCGTGTCGGCGTTCACGTTCCGCTGCGAGGTGCCCGCCGGGCCTGACGACGGGGAGGACGAGGCCGGCCTGGAGGCGATGGCCGCGCTGGAGGCCCACGGGCACGCGTACGAGATCCTGAAGATCGCAGTGACGGACATGCGGGAAATCAAGATCCGGAGAAAACTTCCCAAATCCGGCTGAACCGCGGCATGAGGCTGGCCGCGCCGAACTTCCGGTCGTTGAAAGTCAGTACCGGGGCCCCGGCACCTCGGCCCTTGCCGGCCTGCGGCGTCGACCGCAGGCCGGTTGGGCGGTGATCACCACGCGACGGGGCCGAGGCGATCGATGAAGGTCCCGGTCGGCCCATCGGCGTCGATCATCGCGAGTTTCACGATCGAGTCGGTGCCCTCGGTGACGGTCAGCTCGCCGGTGTGATTGTTGATGTCGGTGGCGGCGAATTTGCGATTGGCGACTTCTCCGGGAGTGGCGACATTGAACTTGATCTTCGGGAGCGCCTGGGCGTACCGGACGGTGATCATGTTCAGCGCCGCTTTCGAGGAGCTGTGGGCGAGCTCGTGGAACTTCGAGAAGGGCTGCTCTGGATCGGTCACGACCGTGAAGGAACCGCCACCGCTGGACACCATCACCACCCGCGGATGATCCGCCGCCTGCAGCAGGGGTAGGAACGCATGCGTGACCCTGATCGGCCCGTACACGTTGGTGTCGTAGACGGAATGAATTTCGTCGGCCGTCGCGTCCGCGGGCGCCATACCCCTTCCTGGCGCGCCGGCGTTGTTGATCAGCACATCGAGCCGGTCGGTGTGCTTCCTTACGAGCCGTACGGCGTCGGTCACCGACTCGTCCGAGGTCACGTCCAGCGGGACCATGACCACGTTCGCGCCACCCTCAGCCAGCATGCCGGCGGCTGCCCGTCCTCGACCTTCGTCACGCGAGCCGAGAAAGATCGTCCAGCCCTGTTCGCCGAGCCGCCGGGCCGCCTCAAGACCGAGTCCCTTGTTGCCACCGGTGATCAGCACCGAGGTCTTTTCCGAGTTCGTCATGCCCTCAAAGACGATTTGCCGCACTCGGCTGTGACACGTGTGACCGACCTCACCACCGGGAGTCCGTTGCGGGCCGGTGGCTGGTACCGACCACTTTCCATGGTTGCGATGTCACGAATCGGCCGGCCTTCTCGTCTCGTGTATGGGATCTGGGACCTGCGCCACCCATCGTGGTGTCAGGGCTTCAAGGATGGGCTGGGATGACGCGAGACAAGGAATTCGAGGAACTGCGACCGCTGTTGTTCTCGATCTCTTACCGGATCTTGGGCAGCGTGGCCGAGGCCGAGGACGCCGTCCAGGAGGCCTGGCTGCGCTACGCGGCGACCTCGACGCAACCGCGATCCACCAAGGCCTTCCTCTCGGCGACGGTCACCAGGATCTCGATCGACGTGCTGCGCTCCGCCCGGGTTCGCCGGGAGGAGTACGTCGGGCCGTGGTTCCCCGAACCGCTGCTCACCGACCCCTACCAGGACCCGGAACGCTCCGCGGAACTGGCCGACTCGGTGTCGATGGCGGCGCTACTGCTGCTGGAGCGGCTCAGCCCGCTCGAACGCGCCGTCTTCGTGCTCCGGGAGGTGTTCAGGTTCGACTTCGCGGACGTCGCCTCGGCGGTGGGCCGCTCGGAGGCGGCATGCCGCCAGCTCGCGTCACGGGCACGCCGCCACATGCAGGATGGCCGGCCCCGGTTCGTGACCGACCGGGGAAAGCACGCCGAACTCGCCGAGCGATTCTTCGACGCCCTCAGGAAAGGGGACGTCGACGGGCTGCGCGAGCTCCTCGCCGCCGACGCTCAGTTGGTCAGCGACGGCGGCGGCAAGATCGGGGGCAAGGGTCGCGTCCACGGCATCGAGAAGGTCGTCCGGGTGCTGGCCGCCGCCGTGCCTCCGCTCTCCCAGATCGGAGGCGTGCTTGAAGCACACGAGGTGAACGGTCAGCCGGGCGCGATCCTCCGCGACCGCGATGGCAGGATCATCAACACCTGGACGCTCGACATCCTCGACGGACGCATCCAGACCATCCGCTCGGTGATCAATCCGGACAAGCTCGGGCACCTGGGCCCCGTCGCAGACGCCCGCGCGGTCATCCGCGAAAAGAACCAGGCCCGCCGGCGACCGACATGACACGCAGAGCCGCGATCAACGCCAAAGACCAAGGCCCGGCACCCCTCGGTGACCGGCGTCTACCTGGTGCTCGCCACGGCGTGACCGCCGTGACGCCGGCGTGCGCAGGCGCGGGTCAGATGCTCCCTGGTGACGCCGGGGCGGTCCCCGGCTTGGTCGCCTGCACGATGGCCGAGTGCAGGCCGCCGCCGGCGTCGGTGGTGGGCATGATGTGGATGCCGGTGAAGCCGACCGTCCGCAGCAGCTGCTCGTACTCGCCGGCGGTCAGGGTGCCATTGGCGCAGCCGACGCGCTGCTCGGCGGCTGCGCGGGCGGCCGGGTCCAGGCCGTCGTCGGCGATGACGTCGCTGATACCCACGCGTCCGCCGCGCCTCAGGACGCGGAATGCCTCGGCCAGCACGGCGGTTTTGTCGGTGGAGAGGTTGATGACGCAGTTGGAGATGACGATGTCGACGGCGGCCGCGGGCAGCGGGATGGCCTCGATGTGGCCGTGCAGGAACTCCACGTTGCTCGCTCCGGCTTGCGCGGCGTTGGCGCGGGCCAGGGCGAGCATGTCGTGGCTGCCGTCCAGGCCGTAGGCGTGGCCGGTGGGACCGACGCGGCGAGCCGACAGCAGCACGTCCATGCCGCCGCCGGAGCCGAGGTCCAGGACCGTCTCGCCGGGGCGTAGGTCGGCGACGGCGAGCGGGTTGCCGCAGCCGAGACTGGCGCGCGACGCGGCCTCCGGCACGGTGGGGGTGTCGCCTTCGGTGTAGGCGGCGGCGCCGAAACAGCCGTCGGTGAGGGCATTGGCCTCGCAGTCCAGCGGGGTGCCGCCGGCGGCGGCAACCTGGGCCAGGTGTGAGTAGCGCCGGACAGTGGCCTCCCGGGTGGCGGCAGGGCCAGCGGGCTCGCTCATCGGGGATCTCCTGACGGGGGTGTGCAGGTCGGCGGGGTGGGGGCCGGGCGGCCCATGACGAGGTCGGCGGCGCTGGGGAAGCGCTCCACGCAGGCGGCGTTGATCCGGTAGAAGGCCGAGGTGCCGACCCGGTCGACCAGCACGAACCGCACCTCGGACAGGACCTTGAGGTGGGCCGAGACGGTGGACTGGCCTACCTCGACGGCCTCGACGATCTCACCGACGCTCATCGGCGCGCCGCGGCGGGCCAGCAGCGAGACGATCTGCACGCGGGTGGCGTCGGCCAGGGCCTTGAACCAGGAGGCGTACTCGGCGGCGGTGGGCCGGTCGAGCGGCCCTTTCTCCCCATTCATCGTTTATCGACGATAGACGATGAATGATGGCCGGGGAAGGGCCTCAGCCGATGCGATGGAGACCGCGATGGGGTTGCCTGGGGCTGAGAGCGGGCTTCAGGTGATGACGGGGCTGCGGCGTTCGACCACGACGTCGCGCCAGCTGCCGTGATGGCGGCCGATGCGCTCGCGTACGCCGATCGTCCGGAACCCGGCGCGGGTGTGCAGGGCCAGGCTGGCGGTGTTCTCGGGGAAGATTCCGGACTGGATGGTCCAGACGCCGGCCGCTTCGGTGGAGGCGATCAGGGCGCGGAGCAGGGCGAGGCCGCCGCCGCGGCGGCGGGCCGCGGGGTGCACGTAGACCGAATGCTCGACCACCCCGGCGTACGCGCTGCGCGCCGAGACGGCCGATGCGGCGATCCAGCCGAGCACCCGGCCGGATGCGCCATCGAGGGGACCGAGGGCGACCTGCCGGTGGCCGGGCAGCCTGGCCGCGTCGAACTGCGGCCAGGCGGGGGCGGTGGTCTCGAAGGTGGCCTGGCCTTCGTCGATACCCCACTGGTAGATGGCCAGTACCTGGTCGGCGTGCTCGTCGCGCATGGGCTGGATCAGCGACTCGCGGGGGTTCACGGTGAGGCTCACCTGCTCACTCCGTCCGCGGGAGCGGCGGTGAGGTCGGCGATCAGTGCGCGTACACGGGCCTCGATCGCGTTTCTGATCGGCCGCACGGCTTCGACGCCGCGCCCGGCCGGGTCGTCCAGCACCCAGTCCTCGTAGCGTTTGCCGGGGAAGATGGGGCATGCGTCACCGCAGCCCATGGTGATGACCACGTCGCCGGCCTGGACGGCGTCGGCGGTGAGCACCTTGGGGATCTCGCCCGTGATGTCGATGCCGACCTCGGCCATCGCCTCCACGACAGCCGGGTTCACCTGATCGGCGGGTGCGGATCCGGCTGAGCGCACGCGGACGCGGTCGCCTGCCAGGTGGGTGAGGAAGGCGGCGGCCATCTGGGAGCGGCCGGCGTTGTGCACGCACACGAACAACACCTGCGGCATGTCGGGCTGGTCGGACACCGTTCCTCCTATCGAGGCAGGTCAGCGGCGGATGTCTGGCGTACGAGCTCAGGAGCGGCCCCCGCCCCGAGCTGCGCGGCGTTCGGGTAGAGCACGGCCAGCAGCAGACCGCCGAGCGCGCCACCGGCCACCTGGGCGGCGACGAAGCCGGGCACCGAGGCGGGCGCGATCCCGGCGAAGGTGTCGGTGACGGCCCGACCGAGCGTGACCGCGGGGTTGGCGAAGCTCGTACTGGAGGTGAACCAGTACGCGGCGCCGATGTAGCCGCCGACCGCCACCGGCGCCGGCGCTGCCCGGCCTTGCCGAGCCAACGCGAAGACCACCACGATGAGTCCGGCGGTGGCCACCACCTCACCCAGCAGCAGATGCGGCGCCGACCGGTCCCGGGACGAAACCTGGACGATCGGCAGCGCGAACATCGCGTTCGCCAGCACCGCTCCCGCGATGGCACCGGCGGCCTGCGCGGGCAGGTAGGCGGCCAGATCGCGGCCGCGCATCGCGGGGACCGCATCGCGGCGGGCCAGCAGCCAGGCCACCAGGGAGACGACCGGGTTGAAGTGGGCGCCGGACACGGGCGCGAAGACCATGATGAGCACGGCCAGGCCCGCCGCGGTGGCCAGGCTGTTGGCCAGCAGTTGCACGCCGACGTCACGCGACAGGTCGGCCGCCATGATGCCGGAGCCCACCACCACGGCCACCAGAGCGGCGGTGCCGGCGAACTCGGCCAGCGCCCGGCGAGCCACGCTCACCGGGCGTCCCCGGTGAGCGTCTCGGGCACGGCGAGGACGCCGGTCAGGCGCTTGAGCGTGGCCGGGACGATCCAGTAGTAGACCCAGGTGCCACGCCGCTGGCTGTCGATCAGCCCGGCCTCGCGCAGCACCTTCAAGTGGTGCGAGATCGTCGGCGCGGTCACCGCGAACGCGCCGGTCAGCTCGCACACGCACACCCCGTCGCCGGGCACGCGCCCGCCCTCGTGCGCGCCGATCAGCGACAGCAGCCGCAGTCGGATCGGGTCGCCCAGCGCCTTGAAGACCCGCGCCAACTCGGCGGCCTCGTCCTCACCAACCGGCTCGGCGACCAGCGGTGCGCAGCATCCGGAGGTGAGCACCGGCAGCTCCTGCTTCGACATAACTCTAATTTGACAGATTCCTAAGCAGGAGTGCAAACTCGGAACTGCTTAGACATCCATCGAAGCAAAGGATCGTCATGTCACGCGTCCAGCTCGCCCTCCGCGTCGCCGACCTGGAGAGCTCGATCACCTTCTACTCCAAGCTGTTCGGCACCGAACCGGCCAAGCTGAGGCCCGGCTACGCCAACTTCGCCATCGCCGAGCCCCCGCTCAAGCTGGTGCTCATCGAGGGCGAGGAGGGTGAGGACACCCGCATGGACCACCTGGGGGTCGAGGTCGAGGACACCGCTCAGGTGACCGCCGCGACCCAGCGGCTCAAGGACGCCGGGCTTGCCACGTTCGAGGAGAACGACACCTCCTGCTGCTACGCCGTCCAGGACAAGGTGTGGGTGCACGGCCCGGGCGCCGAACCGTGGGAGGTGTACGTGGTCAAGGCCGACGCCGACACCCTGACCAAGCAGGCCGGCTCCGTCTGCTGCGCCACGGCGGGGGCGACGGGCGAAGCGACCGCGGAGCAGGACCTGGCCGAGGCCACCCAGGGCGCCGGGCAGGCCCGGACGTCGGCCTGCTGCTGAAGAGATCCCCGCCCTGCCGGCCCGTACGCGCCCGGCGACGGCGGTTTCCAACGCCCCGGTGCCGTCCAAATGCGTTTGTCCACCATTGCGGCACCGCACTACCTTGGCGATGCATGGATCTCTTCTCACTCTCTTGGACGGCGTTGCGCACGGCGGTCGCCGAACTCCCTGACGAGGCGTTCGCACAACCGTCCGGCTGTACCGGCTGGCTCGTACAGGACCTGGTGTGCCATCTGATCATCGACGCTCAGGATGTCCTGATCACCCTCGTGACCCCCGCGGAAACGGAGCCGACCCGCGACGCGGTGACCTACTGGGACGTCGCGGAAACGCCGCCGACCGGCGATGACCCGCTCGACGCGCTGACCGTCCGGCTGGCCGCCGCGTACGAGGAGCCTCGGCTGCTCAAGTTCCACTTCGACGACGTCGGCTCCGCCGCCGGCCGCGCCGCCGAACTCGCCGACCCGGGTCTCCGGGTCGGCACCCGCGACCAGGTCCTCACGGTGAGCGACTACCTCTCCGTGTACGTCATGGAGTGGACGCTCCACCACCTCGACCTGGTCGCGCACCTCCCGGACGCGGCGGAACCGCCTGCGGAGGGGCTCGCCCGGTCCCGCGAGATGCTGGAGAAGATCGCCGGGACCGCGTTCCCCGCGTCGTTCTCCGACAAGGACACGCTGCTGGTCGGCACCGGACGGCGGGCCCCGACCGACGCGGAGAAGGCCGGACTGGGCGAGTTGGCCGCGAAACTCCCGCTCGTCCTCGGCTGATCGTTTGGCGTCCCAACCGACGGGCAAGGTCCGCAATGGGATAGACCGCACACAGGTTCTCAGCTGGTGGCGCCCCAGGTGAGAGAGAGGCCGGTGGCGGCGCGTTCGGTGCGGATCTCCATCATGCTGCCGAGGATGGTGGCATGGTCGGACACCACGGGCGTGGCGTCGAGCGTGTAGGTGATCCGGGTGCTGACGAGCACCGGGCTGCCCTGCGGCTCGTGGAGGTGGCGGGCGGCGGCGGGGTCGAGCAAACCGGGCCGGACCACCTCCGACGCCCGGGCGACCGTCACTCCCGCGTCGGCGAGGGCCGTGTAGAGGGAGACGGCGGTGAAGTCGCGGTCGCGGATCTGGTCGGCCACCGGCCGGCGGACCCAGGACACCTGGTGTACGGCGGGACGTCCCGCGAACTCGCGGACCCGCTCCAGTCGCAGGGCGGTGTCGCCGGGACGCAGCCGCAGCTCCGCGGCGATCCGGGCGGTGGCCCGGCGCACCGCCCGCCCGGCCACCGCGGTGCGCACGTCGTGGCCCTGTTTACGCAGGTCGTCGACCAGGCTGCGGAGCGAGTCGAGCTGGTACGTCAGGTGGGGCGGGGCGACGAACGTGCCCCTGCCGGGCTGCTGCACGATCAGTCTCTCGTCGCTGAGCTCCCGCAACGCCTGGCGCAGCGTCATGAGGGTCACCCCGTAGGAGGCGCTCAGCTCCCGTTGCGGCGGCAGGGCCGCACCGGGGGCGTAGTGTCCCGACCGGATCTTCGCGGCGAGGTCGGCGGCGATGGCGCGGTATCTCGCCTCGTGCCCGGCGTCGGGGGTCATCGTGGTCGGTCACACTCCTGGTCGAGGGCTTGCCGCAGGGTCGCGAGGAAAACCCGCAGGTCGTCCGGCCCAGCCCCGTCGAGCACCCGCCGCATGACCGCGGCGCCGACCACCACGCCGTCGGCGTGCCGGCGGGCTTCGCGTGCCTGGTCCGGGGTGGAAATGCCAAATCCTAGCAAGACGGGCCGGTCGGTGACGCGCCTGATCCGCTCGGTGAGCTCCGCCGCCGAAGCGGCGAGGCCGGCCCGCTCACCGGTGGTGCCCATCAGCGACACCGCGTAGACGAATCCGCGGCTGCGGCACGAGATCTCCGCCAGCCGCGGCTGCGGCGTCGCCGGCGACGCCAGCAGGACCAGCTCGATCCCGGCGCCGGCGGCCACGTCCGTCAGCTCGTCCGCCTCGTGCACCGGCAGGTCGGGCACGATCAGGCCGCCGACGCCGGCCAGGCGCAGCGCGGCACAGAACGCTGCGGGGCCGTCGTGCAGCACCAGGTTGTAGTAGGTGCTGGCGACCAGCGGCACGCCCAGGTCCGGCATGCCGGACAGGTCGGCGAGGATCCGCCGGGTGCTCGCCCCCCGGGCCAGTGCCGTGTCGCTGGCCTGCTGGATGGTGACGCCGTCCAGCGTGGGGTCGGAGAAGGGCAGGCCGACCTCGATCGCGTCCGCCCCGGCGGCGGCGAACGCCCGCAGGTACTCCGTCCAGCCGGGCATGATCCCCCCGGTGACGTACGGCATGAGCAGGCCGCGGCCGGTGTCCCGGCGGGCACGCAGGTGGCGTTCGACCGCGCCCGCGGCCGGCGTGGGGTTCGTCACAGCAGTTCCTTCAGGGTTGAGACGTCCTTGTCGCCCCGTCCGGACAACGTCATCAGCACCGTCGATCCTGCGGGCAGGTCGCCGCCGCCCGCCGCGCGGATCACCCAGGCGAGGGCGTGCGCCGATTCGAGTGCCGGGACGATGCCTTCGGTACGCGCCAGCCGTACCGCCGCGCCGACCGCCTCGTCGTCGGTCACCGCGACGTAGCGGGCCCGGCCCAGGTCGCGCAGGTGTGCGTGCTCCGGGCCGACGCCCGGGTAGTCGAGCCCGGCGGCGATGGAGTGGGCCTCGGTGATCTGCCCGTCGTCGTCCTGCAGGAACAGCGAGCGGCAGCCGTGCAGGACGCCGAGCCGGCCGCGGGCCGCCCCGGCGCCGCCCTCCGCCTCGACACCGACCAGGCGCGCCGGGGTGTCGGCGAATCCGGCGAACGTGCCTGCCGCGTTGGAGCCGCCGCCGACGCACGCGACCACGTAGTCCGGCACGCCGGTCCGCAGCTCGGCGGCGCACTGCCCGCGGGCCTCGTCGCCGATGACCCGCTGGAACTCCCTGACCATCCATGGGTACGGATCCGGCCCGACGACCGAGCCGACGCAGTAGTGGGAGTCGCCGGTCACGCCCACCCAGTGCCGCATGGCCTCGCTGGTCGCGTCCTTGAGGGTACGGCTGCCCGTGGTCACCGGGACCACCTCGGCGCCCAGCATGCGCATCCGGAAGACGTTCAGCGCCTGCCGCTCGATGTCGCGCTCGCCCATGAACACCGTGGCCTCCAGCCCGAGCAGCGCGGCCGCGGTCGCGGTGGCCACCCCGTGCTGGCCCGCTCCCGTCTCGGCGATCAGCCTGCGTCGTCCCATCCGGGTGGCCAGCAGGGCCTGGCCCAGCACGTTGTTGATCTTGTGGGATCCGGTGTGGGTGAGATCCTCGCGCTTGAGGTACAGCCGCACGCCCAGCGCCTCCGACAGCCGGTGGGCCGGTGTGAGCGGGGTCGGCCGCCCGGCGTGCACGGCGAGCAGCCGCGCCAGGGCGACGCGGAACCCCGGATCCGCCCAGGCCCCCCGGAACGCCTCGTCCACCTCGCGGCACGCCTCCACCAGGGACTCCGGCGCGTACCGTCCGCCGTACTCGCCGAATCGGCCCCGCGCCCGGGGCTCGCCCATCGTCCCGTCCAGCGGGACCGGCTCACGCCACGGCGACACGTTTCGCATGCCATCCTCCAATCGTTCTATAACTCTTTAATGAGTTCTAGAACAGTGAGTGTGGCACAGGCGGCGTGGACGCGCCACCGCCGGTGCTCGACACGGCAGCCAGGAGGGCCTTCGGCCGCGAATCGCAGCCGAGGGTGGCGGATCAGTTCTTTCAGCGGGCCACGAGTGCCGAGATCCGGTGGAGCACCTTGAGGGGTTCCTCGGGGAAGCCTTCCGCCGCCCGACCGGTACGCTCGTCCTGCCATGAGTGGAATGCACAGCATCGAGCGGCTGTCCGCCGAGGTGTTCGAGTCCTGCGTCAAGGAGTTGGCCGACGTGCTGGTCGACGCCGTCGACAGTGGTGCCTCCGTGGGGTTCCTGGCGCCGTTCGACCATGAGGAGGCCGCCGCATGGTGGCGGGCCCAGGCGCCGGCGGTGGCCGACGGCGGTCTCATGGTCTGGGCCTGCCGCGACGGCGGCGGCATCATCGCCACCATCAGCCTGGCACTGGCGAGCAAGCCGAACTCCCGCCACCGCGCCGAGATCGTCAAGCTGATGGTCCGACGCGAAGCCCGCGGCCGGGGCCTGTCGCGGGCCCTGCTGGCCGTCGCCGAGCAGGCCGCCCTCGATGTGGGGGTTGATCTGCTGATGCTGGACACCGAGACCGGCAGCACGGCCGAACACGTCTACCTCACCGGCGGCTGGACGCGCTACGGCATCGTCCCGGGCTACGCCGGATCGCCGGACGGCACGCTGTGCGACTGCAGCTTCATGTACAAGCGGCTCACAAGGTCTGCGTGAGTCATGTCGAGCCGCGGCTCACAGGGTCTGGGTGAGCAGGTCGAGCTCGGCCAGTCGCCGCGCCGGGGTGAGGCGCGAGGCCGTGGCGACGAGCAGCAGCTCGGTGACGGCGATCTCGTGCGCCAGGGGCGCGATCGGCCCCGCGGCCTCGCGCGGCAACCTGATCAGCACCTCGGCCTCCGCCGCCAGTGGTGACTCCCAGGCGTCGGTGACGAGCACCAGCCGCGCGCCGCGCGACCGCGTGGCCTGGACGAACCGGGCGGTGCCGGCCGAGTAACGGCGGAAGTCGTACGCCACGACCACGTCCGCGGCCCCCAGATCGAGCACGGTACGGGCGCGGGACTGCGCCGAGCCGGGCACCCGGTGCGCGCCCGGCCGCAGACTGGCCAGTTGCCTGATGAGATATTCGGCGGCCAGCTCACTCAGCGGCCCGCCCAGCGCCCACACGGTCCTGGCTCCGGCGAGCATGACCGCGGCCGTCTCCACCAGCGGCTCGGCGACGGCCGCCAGCGTACTGTCCAGCCCGCGCCGCAACTCATCCGCAGCCCGCCCGAGCTCAGAAAACCCCACCTCAACAGCCCCACCGAAGCCCTCGCCGGCTGCCCGATCCCGCCCCCCGTCGGCCGCCCGGACGCCGTCCTTCTCGGCCGGGCCGGCCAAGCCCGCTTCGGCCGGCTCAGAGAAACCCGCATCGCCCGACTCGGTGCGCCCCCTGTCGGCCGCCACGTCGGCCGCCCGGTCGCGGGCCTTCTCAGCCCGGCCAGACAAGCCCCCCTCGGTCGGCTCAGAGAGGTCCGCATCGCCCGATTCAGTGCGGTCCTCGTCGGTCGGCCCAGTGCGGGTCGCCTCGCCCGGCCCGGAGCGATCCGACCCGGAGCGGTGCGGCTGGGAGCGGTCCGACTCGACCTGCCCAGCGGACCCCGCCTCACCCGGCTTCAGGAATCCTGCCGGGGTTGGCCGGTCAGCCGGGTGGCGGGTGCCGGAGAGGCCGGTGTTGGTTTCGGTGCTGGAGGGCCCGGTTGTTTGTGAGGCCGGTGAGCGGGCGACGAACTCGTGCAGGCGTGACCGGTCCCGGGCCCCGTCTCTGACGGCGGCCTGGAAGTCGGCGAACCCGCCGTACCCGAGCCGATCGAACAGCCGTGACGCCGTCGGCGGGCTGACCCCGGCTCGTTCCGCCAGCGCCCGCAGCGAGCCCAGCGCCGCGAACGGATAGTCGTCGAGCAGCACCCGCACGACTGCCCGCTCCCCGCGTGGCAACCCGGGATAGGCACCACTGAGCCGGCTCACCACCGGATCGCTCTCCATGCTGACAAATGTTACACCAAAGCATGCGTACCGATATATACGATACAGGTGTTACGGTGCGGGACATGACTACCTGGCATGGTCTGATTGACAGCGACTACCGGCGCTGGCTGCCGGTGACCACCGGCACCCCCGCCGTTTCGCTCAACGAGGGCAACACGCCGCTCCTGCGTTCGGCGCACCTGTCCGCCCTGACCTGCTGCGAGGTGTGGCTCAAGGTCGAGGGCGCCAACCCGACGGGCTCGTTCAAGGACCGCGGGATGACCGTGGCGATCAGCCGGGCGGCCGAGGCCGGCGTCGAGGCCGTCGTCTGCGCCTCCACCGGCAACACCAGTGCCTCGGCCGCCGCCTACGCCGCCCGCGCCGGGATGACGGCCGCCGTGCTCGTCCCCAAGGGCAACGTCGCGCTGGCCAAGCTGGCCCAGGCCGTACGGTACGGCGCCGAGATCGTCGAGGTCGGCGGGACCTTCGACGACTGCCTGCGCGTGGCCCGCGACCTGGCCGCGCACCACCCGATCGCGCTGGTCAACTCCGTCGGCAACGAGTTGCGCCTGGCCGGGCAGCGGACGGTCGCGTACGAGATCGTCGACGCGCTGGGCGACGCCCCCGACGTGCACTGCCTGCCGGTGGGCAACGGCGGCAACATCACCGCCACCTGGGGCGGATACCGCACGTACGAGGACGCGGGCCTGGCCACCCGGCTGCCCCGCATGTGGGGCTTCCAGGCGGCCGGCGCGGCCCCGCTGGTGCACGGCGCGCCCGTGGCGGTCCCGGAGACGGCGGCGAGCGCGATCCGCATCGGCAACCCGGCCACCTGGGACGGCGCCGTCGCCGCCAGGGACGAATCGGGTGGCCTGATCGCCGCGGTGAGCGACGAGCAGATCTTCGCGGCGTACCGGATGCTGGCCCGTCACGACGGCGTCTTCGCCGAGCCCGCCTCGGCGGCCGGGGTCGCCGGGCTGCTCGACCGGCACGCGCGGGGCCGGCTGGAGCCGGGGCGGCGGATCGTGATCACGCTCAGCGGCAACGGGCTCAAGGACCTCGATGCCTCCCTGCGCGACGGTTACACCGCGACGCAGACCTCCGCGGCCACCGCCGACGTGGCTCGCGCCCTGCGCCTCGCAGCCTGACCTACCTGCGACAACTACCGAAAGTAGCCTTTGAGAAACGTTATGTGATTCACGTCACGGGCACGAATATCGCGACAAAGCCGACGCGGCGGCCGATAGGGCCATTCCATGCGCCCCGTCCCTTGCGCCGCCTGACCGGCGATCCCCCCGCGAGAGGAACCACCTCCGTGCCCGCGACACGACCGCACCCTGCCCTGTCACGTACGGCGGCGGCCGCCGCACTCCTGATCACCGCGGCGTCCGCCCCGTCCACCGCCCCCGACGAGGCCCCCTGCGAACGCCATCTCAGGCCGGCCCACACCTACCACGCCGGCCACCACACCTTCACCACCGACCGGCTCGGACGCCCGATCGACGCCCTGGCCAGGACCTTGACCACGAAGACCGCGTCGCGCGGCGAGTGCGAGAGCACGGTGGGCGACTGGGGCGGGCGCGGCGACTGGCAGGGCGGCCACCTCATCGCCGCCTCCTTCGGCGGCGTCAGCAGGCGCTACAACCTGGCCCCCGTACGCGGCAGGCAGATCAACCAGGGCCTGATGAAACGCGTCGAGAACGGCGCCCGCTCCTGCCTGGAAGGCGACGGCGCCGTGTCCGCCTACCGGGTCCGGCTGCGCTACCCCGACCAGGAGACGATCACGCCCGACCGGATCCACATGACCATGTCGCCGAAGATCTCGGGTGTCTCCCGCGAGGTCGCCCTCACCCTGCCCAACGAATCCCTGTCCGCGAGCGACCTCGACAGGTGGGAGGGAAGGATCACGAAGGCGTTCGAGGCGGCCGGCTGCGGAATGGACGGATTGCAGGGCCGGTATCGGTCGCTCGCAGACCATCGCCCGTAATGTTGTGGGATATCTCCATGCCGAAGCGTGACCGTCGTGGTGTGAGATCGTCCCCATGAAGGATGCAGGGAAACAACGCAGATTCCCGACCGGAGACCTGGCGCGGGTGGCCGTCTTCGCTGCGGTGATCGCGGTGCTCGGGCTGCCCGGTTCGTTCAACGTCTTCGGCAACCCGACCCCCATCACGCTGCAGACGCTGGGGGTGATGCTGGCCGGCGCGATCCTCGGCACGTGGCGCTCGGCGCTGGCCGTCGTGGTGCTGCTCGTGCTGGTCGCCGTGGGTCTGCCGCTGCTGGCCGGCGGGCGCGGCGGCCTGGGCGTGTTCGCCGGGCCCACGGCCGGGTTCCTGGCCGGCTGGATCCCGGGCGCGGCGGTGACCGGCTGGCTCGTCGAGCGCGCCGGCCGTGATCCGGGCATCGTCCGCCTGGCGACGGCGTGCGCGGTGGGCGGCATCGCCGTGGTCTATGTGTTCGGCATCTCCTGGCAGGCGATCGCCACCGGGGCGCCGCTGGGCGCGGTCGCGCTGCTGAGCGCGGCCTTCCTGCCCGGCGACCTGGCCAAGGCCGTGCTGACGGCGATCGTCGCGCGGGGCGCGCAGCGGGCGTATCCGGACGCGGTGCCCGCCGTGCACCGCGAGCGGCTGCGCGCCGGCGAGGGGCGTTGATCCCTCGATGCCGGTAGCGCAACACGTCATGCGGCACGCCGTGCAGCGCCCGTCGCACCCGGCGGTGCGCGGCCCCGGCGGCGAGCTCCGTTACGGCGAGCTCGCCGAGCGCATCCAGGGCGCCGCGCGGCACCTGCTCGCCCGCGGTGCGGGCCCGGGCGCGCTGGTCGCGGTGGGTCTGGCCGATCCGGTCGCGCTGCTGACCGCCGTGCTCGCCGCGGACCTGGCCGGCGCGACGCCGCTGGTGGGCGAGCACGACTGGGACCGGCGGCGGTGGGCGGCGGCCGCCGGGGCGGTGGACGTCCACGTCGGCACGCCGCTGCCGTACGCGCCCGGTCCGCCAGTGGCGGCGGACGCGGCGCCGGGTGATCCGGCGTGGGCGTGCTTCACGTCGGGCAGCACGGGCCGGCCGCGCGCGATCGTCCGCACCCGCGCGTCGTGGACAGGATCGTTCCCGCACCTCAGCGACCTGGCCGGGATCGGCCCCGGCGACGTGGTCCTGGTTCCGGGCCCGCTGGCCTCCTCCCTGTACGCCTTCGCCGCGGTGCACGCCCTGGCCACCGGCGCCACGGCCATCGTGCCTGGCCGCTGGCCGGGCGCCGCGCTGTCGGCGCAGCTGGCCCGGGCCACCGTCGTCCACGTGGTGCCGCACCGCCTGCCCGACGTGCTCGAGCATCCGGGCGCGCTGCGCACGGCCGTGGTCGGCGGCGCCGCGCTCGGCCGGGAGTCGCGGGCGGCGGCGGCGCGGGCCGGGGTGCGCGTCGTGTCCTACTACGGGGCGAGCGAGCTGTCGTTCGTCGCCGTGGACGCCGGCGGGGGCGGGCTGCGGCCGTTCCCCGGCGTCGAGATCGAGGTGCGGCCCGGCTCCGAAGGCGGGCTCGGCGAGGTGTGGGCGCGTTCCCCGTGGCTGGCCGAAGGCTACCTGGGGGAGGCGGCAGGGCCGCTGCGCCGCGACGGCGCCGGTTGGATGACCGTGGGGGACGTGGCGCACCCGTACCGGGCGGGAGAGGCGCTGCGGCTGGTCGGCCGCGGCGACGGCGCGATCCAGACCGGCGGCGCCACCGTCGTGCCCGAGGACGTCGAGGAGGTGCTGCGGAAGGTGCCCGGCGTGGGGGACATCGTGGTGATCGGCTCGCCGCACCCGGTTCTGGGCTCGGTGGTCACGGCGGTCATCGAGGGTGCCGCGCCGCCGCCCCGCTCGTTGCTGGAGGCGGTCGCGCGGAGCGGCCTGGACGTGGCACAGCGGCCACGCCGCTGGTACGCGGTGCCGAGCCTGCCGCGCACCGGCAGTGGCAAGCCCGCCCGCGCGCTGGTCGCGGCGCGGCTGGCGGGCGGCGACCCCGGCATCAGGCGGCTGGCCTGACATGCGCGACGAACCTGTGGTCGTGGCCGCCCGCCGCACCCCGATCGGCACGGCCGGGCACGCGTTCAAGGATCTGACCGTCGACCGGCTCGCCGCTCCCGTGCTCGCAGCGGTGGCCCGCGACGTTCCCGGGCGGCGGGTCGACGACGTGGTGCTGGGCAACTGCATGGGTCCTGGCGGCAACGTGGCCCGGGTCTCGGCGCTGGCGGCCGGACTGGGGCACGGCGTGCCCGGGCTCACGGTGGACCGCCAGTGCGGCAGCGGCCTGGCCGCGATCCTGGTGGCCGGGCAGGCGGTGCGCGGCGGGGAGATGGACCTGGTGATCGCGGGCGGGGCCGAGAGCGCCTCGACCGCGCCGCTGCGTACGCGCAGGGGAGAGGCGGAGCCCTACGATCGGGCGCCTTTCGCGCCGGGCGGCGCGCCCGACCCCGACATGGGACCCGCGGCCGAGGCCCTGGCCGCGGCGTGCGGCGTGAACCGGCCGCGGCAGGACGCCTACGCCTGCCGCAGCCACGCCCGGGCGCTGGCGGCCCGCGAGGCCGGCCGGTTCGCGGCGGAGATCGTCCCGGTCGGCGGGCGGCGCGGCGACCAGCGGCCGCGGCCGCTGCGGGAGGCGTCGCTGGCGCGGCTGCCCGCCGCGTTCGTGCCGGACGGTACAGTGACGGCCGGTAATTCCTCCCCGGTCAGCGACGGCGCGGCGGCGGTGGCCCTCGTGCCTGGACGGCTGCGCGGAGGGCTGCCGGGGATGCGGCTGGTGGCCGGCTCGGTCGTCGGGTGCGATCCCGCGCTGCCCGGCTGGGGACCGGTGCCCGCCGTGCGGCGGGTGCTGGCGCGTGCGGGGGTGGAGTTGGAACGGGTCGCGGCGGTGGAGATCGTGGAGGCGTTCGCGGCGCAGGTGCTGGCCGTCACCGACGCGCTCGGCCTGGATCCGCTGGGCGAGGACGACGAACGGGTGTGCCCGGACGGCGGCGCGCTGGCGCTCGGCCATCCGTGGGGCGCCACCGGCGCGGTCGTGGTGACCAGGCTGTTCAGCAGGCTCGTCCGCGGCGGCGCCCCGGCGGGGACGCTCGGCCTGGCGGCGGCCGCGGTCGGCGGCGGCCTCGGCGTGGCCGCCCTGTTCGAGGTGGTGTGACGTGGTGCCCGGCTCCGGCGAAGGGGGATCTGACGTGATCGAGTTCGCGGACGTGCACGTCCGGCTCGGCAACCGTGACGTGCTGTGCGGGATCACCGCCGCGCTGGCCGAGCGCCGCGTCGGCGTGGTCGGCGCCAACGGCTCCGGCAAGAGCACGCTCGCCCGCCTGGTCAACGGCCTGGCCCTGCCCACGTCCGGCACCGTCACCGTGCTCGGCCTGGACACCAGGCGCCACGCGGCCAAGATCAGGCGCGGCGTCGGTTTCCTGTTCACCGACCCGGACGCGCAGATCGTGATGCCGACGGTGGCCGAGGACGTGGCGTTCTCGCTGCGCCGCAGGGGCCTGCCCCGCGAGGAGGTCGAGCGCCGCGTCCGCGAGGTCCTGACCAGGTACGGCCTGGACGGCCACGCCGACCACCCGGCCCATCACCTGTCCGGCGGCCAGAAGCAGTTGCTCGCCCTGTGCTCGGTGATGGTGCTGGAGCCAGACATCCTGGTCATGGACGAGCCGACCACGCTGCTGGACCTGCGCCACTCCCGCCAGGTCGCCGATCTGCTGCGCGAGCTGCCGCAGCAGGTGCTGGTGGTCAGCCACGACCTGCCGCTGCTCGCCGGCTTCGACCGGGTCCTGGTGCTCGACCAGGGCAAGGTCATCGCGGATGGCACGCCGCGTGAGGCCATCGGCCACTACAGGAAGACCATGGCGTGAGCGGCCTCACCGGCGCCTACGTCCCCGGCTCCTCGCCGCTGCACCGCCTGCCCGCCGGGGCCAAGCTGATCGGCCTCGCCCTGGCCTGCACCACGCTGATGCTGCTGCCCTCGCCCCTGACGCTGGCCGGGGCCGCCGTCGTGGTGGCCGGCCTCTACGCGCGGTCCGGGGTCGGCCCGGCGGCGGCCTGGGCACAGGTGCGGCCGGTGCGCTGGTTCGCCGTGGCGTTGTTCGCGATGCAGTGGGTGTTCGTGGACCTGCAGGGAGCGCTCGTCGCGACGCTGCGCGTGGTGCTCGCCGTGGCGCTGGCCGGGTTGGTCACGCTCACCACCCGCACCTCGGACATGATGGCCACGCTGGAACGCTGCATGGCGCCGGCCAGGTTCGCGGGCCTGGATCCGTTCCGGCTCTCGCTGCTGCTGTCGCTGACCGTGCGCAGCGTGCCGGTCATCGCCGCGCTGGCCACCCGGGTCAGGGAGGCCCAGCGGGCCAGGGGCGTCGAACGCAGCCTGCGGGCGTTCGCCGTTCCGCTGGTGGTCGGTGCGCTCAGGCACGCCGACGCGCTCGGCGAGGCGCTGAGCGCCCGCGGCCTGGACGACTGATTTACCGGACTTGACTTATATAAGCGCGCCCTGAAATAGTCGGAGCCGTGCACGCATTCGACGTCCTCGGCGATCCGGTGCGGCGCCGGATCCTGGAGCTGCTGGCCGGTGGAGAATGCAGCTCCGGCGAGGTCACCGCCGTCATCCAGGGCGAGTTCGGGATCTCGCAACCGGCCGTCTCCCAGCACCTGCGGGTGCTGCGTGACAACGGATTCGCCCGTGTGCGGGCCGAGGGCACCCGGCGGCTCTACGCCGTCGAGCCCGCGCCGTTGCGGGAGGTCGACCTCTGGCTGGAGCGCTTTCGCGGCTTCTGGAACCAGCGTCTGGACGCGCTGGGCACAGAGCTGGCTCGCGGCAAGCGCGAACGCCGCACAACACACCGCCCGGCAGACACAACAGACGACCCGAAGGAGACCTGATGGACATTCTTGACGAGTTCACCAAGGCTCAGCGTGAGCTGGCCGACGGCGAACGCAAGACCGTCACGCTGCGGCGGCTCTACGACGCCGACGTGGAGGACGTGTGGCAGGCCTGCACCGATGCCGAGCGCCTGAGCCGCTGGTTCATGCCGGTCACCGGCGATCTGCGGCTGGGGGGCACGTACCAGCTCCAGGGCAACGCGGGCGGGGAGATCCTGCGCTGCGAGCCGCCGAGCCTGCTGCGGGTCAGCTGGCTGATGGGCGAGAACCCCGGCTTCTCCGAGGTCGAGGTGCGGCTGTCGGCGAAGGACGGCGGCACCCTGTTCGAGCTGCGGCACGTCGCCGAGGTGCCGCCCGAGTTCTGGGACAGGTTCGGCCCCGGCTCGGTCGGCGTAGGCTGGGATCTCAGCCTGCTCGGCCTGGGCCTGCACCTGTCGGGCGGCGAGAAGGTCGACGAGAGCACCTTCCACCTGACCGACGAGGGCCGGCGTTACATCACGGCCAGCAGCGAGGCCTGGGGCCAGGCCCACCTGGCCGCAGGCGCCCCGCGGGAGCAGGTGGCCGCCGCCACCGCCGCCACCACCGCCTTCTACGCGCCGGAATAGGAGCATCTCCGAACATGCGCCCGACCGAGTGCTAAGGTCGGGTTGCCCGGCTGGCGATGACCAAGCTGGCAGGGCCTACCGCCGGGCTGGTGGGAAGAGATCTTCCAGCGGGGCGGGCCCGCCGCACGATCTCCGGCATTGATCGCTAATATCACCGGATGTTGACAAATCCGGCAGTGGAGCGGCCGACCGGGCGGCGCATGGCCTGGCTCGACGCCCTGCGCGGCATCGCCGCCGTGGTGGTGGTCTTCGAGCATGCCCTGAAGTTCCTGCTGCCGGAGGCGCGGCTGCCGGTGAAGGCGGTCTTCGAGCCCGGCTGGTACGGCGTGCTGGTGTTCTTCCTGGTCAGCGGCTACATCGTGCCGGCCTCGCTGGAGCGCCGAGGCAGCGTGCGGGCCTTCTGGATCTCTCGTGTCCTGCGGCTGTATCCGCTGTTCGGGGTGTGCCTGGCGGGTGTGGCGCTGCTGGTGGCGGCCGGCTGGGACGGCATGCACGTCTGGTGGGGCTCGCGGCCGCTCTCGCTGACGCTGGGCCATCTGCTGATGCTGCAGAACCTGTTGTACGTGCCGAATCTGGTCAACGTGCTGTGGACGCTGTCGTACGAGATGGCCTTCTACCTGCTGGTGACGGCGATGTTCAGTCTCGGCGTGCACCGGGGGAGCACCGCGGGCGCGCTCGGGTTCGCCGCCGTCGCCGTGGTGGGCGCGGCCGCGCTGCCGGTCACGCTGCTCTCCGCCGGCGGGTCCGCGCGGATGCTGCTGGTGGTGCTGGCGGTCGCCACGCTGGTGGCGGTGGGCTTGGCGGCGGTGCTCGCGGGTTCCGGCGTGGTACGCCGGGCGGGCGCGATCGTCATCGGCGTCACCGTGCTGGGTCTGCTGGCCGTCAACCAGAGTTATCCCGGCCCGGGGCAGGGGCTGCTGATCCTGGCCACCATGTTCGCCGGCACGGCGCTGTACCGGGCCGAACAGGGCCAGATCCCCTGGACACAGGCCGGATGGGTGGCGCTGGTGCCGGTGGCAGGGATCTGGCTGGCGCGCGGCGAGCCCGGTCTTCAGCTGGCGATCGCCGCGGCCTGGATCACCTTCGCCGCCGGGATGGCCCTGCGCCACCGCGAGGTGCCGCGGGCGCTGGCCTGGCTGGGGCTGATCAGCTATTCGATCTACCTGCTGCACCCGCTGCTGCTGGAGGGCGTCGAACGGTTCTGGCCCGAGCCGCTGGCCGTGCCGCTGGGCCTGCGGCTGCCTGCGCTGGCTGGCGTGGTGGCGCTGCTGCTCGGGCTCAGTACGCTGACCTGGCGTTTCGTGGAGACTCCCGCGCAACGACTGGGCAGACGTCTCGTCGCAGGCGGCGGCCAGTTAGGTTAGTGAGCACTCACCCACCCCTAGAAGGGAGTGCCACATGAGGATCACGGTCTTCGGCGCGACCGGCGGCACCGGGCTCGAACTGCTCCGCCAGGCACTCGAGCGGGCTCACGAGGTCACCGCCGTCGTCCGCGACGCGTCCCGGCTGCCCGACGACCTGCGCGACCGCCTCGACGTCGTCGAGACGAACGTGATGAACCCCGCCGCGATCACCCCGGCCGTCAAGGGCCGCGACGCCGTGCTGAGCGCGATGGGCGCCCGCGGCCGCGGCCCCACCACCGTCCTCTCGGCCAGCGTCACCGCCATCACCGAGGCCATGGGCCGCACGCGCGCCCGGCGCCTGCTGATGGTGAGCGCGGCCGGCCTGGAGGCCGACGCCGGCGACGGCCCCTTCACCCGGTACGTACTCAAGCCCCTCATCGTCCAGCGCGTGTTCCGCCACCACTACGCCGACATGGCCGCGGCCGAGCGGCTGCTGCGGGCCGGCGACCTGGACTGGACGATCGTGCGCCCGGCGCGCCTGACCGACGCCGGCCGTACCGGCCGCTACCGCACCGCCAGGGACCTCAGCGTCCGGGGCGGCATGAACACCACCCGCGCCGACCTGGCCGACTGCATGCTGGAGCTGATCGCCGACCGCACGTCGATCCACCACGTCGTCTCGGTGGCGTCCTGAGCGCGGCTCAGCGCAGGGAGTCCGCCAGCGCCCACAGGTGCTGGGTGGCGTAGGAGTTCCACGGCCCCCAGCGGCCGGGCCGGGCCCGCAGGTGGTGCAGCGCGCGCCGTACGTTGAGGTCCGGGATGAACACGTCCGGGTCGCCCAGGGCGCGCATGATGATGTACGCCGCCTCCCGTGGTCTCATGCCCGGCAGGTCGAGCAGTTGCTTGCGCGCGTGCCGGGGGTCGGCGCCGGCGTCGAGCAGGATCGCGCCGCCGGCGACTGCCTCGGCCAGCGCGAGGAGCGTGGGCCGGCGCTCCGGCGGCAGGGCGGATCCCGCGCCGGCCAGCGTCGCCATGCCGGGGAAGGTGTGCGTCACCCCGCCGACGGGCGCGGCCAGGCGGCGGCCGTGGGCGGTGACCAGATCGGCGAGCCGGGCGCGGACCCGGCCGGCGGGGACACGGCGCGACAGCACCGCACGCACGGTGAGTTCGGCGGGGTCGGCGTGACCGGGGACGCGCAGGCCGGGGCGCGCCGCGACGAGCGGCCCCAGCACGGGGTCCGCGCCGAGGAAGGCGTCGATGGCCTGCTGGTCGGCGTTCAGGTCGAGCAGCCCGCGGCATCGCCGCACGGCGGCGGTCAGGTCGCGCAGGTCCTCCAGGTGGAGCTCGCAGGCCACGTGATCGGCGGCGGCACGCAGCGCGACGACGCCCGCGCCGTGCGGCAGGCGCAGCGACCTGCGGTAGGTGCCCTCGGCGTACTCCTCGATGCCGGGGACGGCGCGGGCGCCGAGGTGACGCAGCAGCGCGGGCACGTCCAGCGGCGGCCGGAACGACAGCCGCAACGCGATCACCCCGGGCACGGCGCCCGGCCCGCCATGCCCTCGGGCCGGGGCGCGGTCACCCCGGCGTGACGCGGATGTGGCCTGCCGGAGCGAGGTCGGCGTGGTGGCGTAGATCTGCTGGATGGTGTCGTTGAACTGCCGGATGCTGGCGAACCCGGCGGCGAAGGCGACGTCGCTGATCGGCAGTCGGGTGCACTCCAGCAACGTGCGCGCGCTCTGCGCCCGCTGCGCCCTGGCCAGTGCCTGCGGTCCCGCCCCCACCTCGGCGGCCAGCAGGCGGTGCACCTGGCGCTCGCTGTAGCCCAGGCGGGCGGCCAGTCCCGCCACGCCCTCCCGGTCGACGAGCCCGTCGGCGATCAGCCGCATCGCGCGGGCCACGAGGTCGCCGCGCGCGTTCCACTCGGGCGAGCCGGGAGCGGCGTCGGGACGGCACCTCCTGCACGCCCGGTAACCGTTGACCTGCGCGGCCGCGGCGCTGGGGAACAACCGGATGTTCCGCCGTCTGGGCATGACGGCGGGGCAGCTCGGGCGGCAGTAGACGCCCGTCGTGGCCACCGCCACGTAGAACCACCCGTCGAAGCGCGGGTCCCTGCTCTCCATCGCCGCGTAGACGACGTCCTCGTCGATCACCCCTGCCAGCATGCCAGGTGGTCACCGTGCCGGACCGGCGGGCATCGGACGCCGACCGTCGGCGTCCGATGCCCGCCAGCGCCGGGCGGCGGCCGCGGGCCAGGCTGGCACGCATGCCTGCTCAAGATCTTCGCCGTGGCCGGCCTGGCGTCTACCGGCGTACGCTCTCCGGCCGTGACTTCCGCCTGCTGTGGCTCGGCTCGTCCCTGTCGCTCGTGGGCGACGGGATGACGTTCGTCGCGCTGACCTGGATCGTGCTGTCCCAGCCTGGCGGAACACAGCGGCTCGGGCTGCTGACCGTCTGCTACACGCTGCCGGTCTTCGCGGGCGGCCTGCTGGCGGGACCGGTCCTGGACCGGTTCGACAAGCGGCACGTGCTGGCCGCCGACAGCGTGGTGCGCGGCGCGGCCGTGGCGTCCATCCCGCTCACCGCGGCCCTCGGTGAGGTTCCCGCGGCGTTGCCGTTCGCCGTGGCCGCGATCTACGGACTGTTCAAGATGGTGCCGCTGGCCGGCTTCCCCGCGGCGATCCCCGATCTCGTCGCTCCCGACCGGCGGGACGCGGCCAACGCGCTGGAATCGCTGAGCTTCAGCGTGTCCGGCATGGTCGGCCCGGCCCTGGGCGGTCTGCTGATCGGCGTGATCGGCGGCGAGGCCGTCCTCGCTCTGGACGCCCTGACCTACGTCGTCTTCGCCGTCGCCGCCCTGGCCGTCCGCCGCCCGCTGCGGACGCGGCCGTCCGCCCACCGGCCCGCCGGGGGATCCGCGGCTGCTCTCCGGCCGGCCGGAGAATCCGCGCCCGCTCACCGGCCTGTCGGGGGATCCGCGCTCGCCCACCCGCCTGCCGCGGATCGCCCCGCCGGTGTCCTCGGGCTGTTTCGCGACCCTGTCCTGCTGTGGACCACGCTGGCGTTCGCGGCGTTCAACATCGCGATGGGCATGTTGCTGGTGGTGGGGCCGTGGCTGGCCAAGACCCAGCTTCCCGGCGGCCCGCAGGCGCTCGGTGTCCTGCTGTCGGTCATGGCGGCGGGTGAGCTGGCAGGCGCCGCCGTCGCGGGAGCCAGGCAGCCGCGGGCCCGCCCGGTCGTGGCCATCGCGACGGTGCAGCTCGTCGCCGCCGCCGGCTTCCTGGGGGCGATGTTCGCGCCGCACGTTCTCCCCGTCACCGCGGGCTATGTGGTCATCGGCCTGTTCAGCGCGCCGATGACGGTCTGGGCGCAGTCGCTGCGCATGGCCCGTATCCCGGCCCCGCTGCGCGGCCGGGGGTTCGCGATCCTCAGGACGCTCATGCAGGCCACCCCGCCCATCGGGGCCGCGTGCGTGACGCCGCTCCTCGGTGCGGGGCCGCTCGTCCCCGCCGCCCTGGCCATGGCCCTCACCGCGGCTCTGCCCGCCGCCGCCCTGCTCGCGTACGCGCTGCGCCGGCCCACCGCCTCCAACGACCCGCCGTCCCTGCGCCGGCCCGCCACCTCCAACGAACCCGCCGCCCCGGCTCCGGATGCTCTGACCGAGTGAGCGGCGGCCGGGCCTAGGACCAAGAGTCGTCTGGCCTGCCGAGCAGGGTCGCGGGGTCGCGTTCCGGGGGGCCGGCGGGCCACCAGCGGCCGTCGCGTTCGGTGAACGGGTACCAGCGCCCGTCGCGGCCGTAGCGCAGTTGCACGGTGCCGAGCGTCCAGCGGTTGCGCCACGACTCGATCTCCGGTGGCCGCTCACCCTCCCAGCCGGCCTCCAGCAGCGCCTGTGCCCGCGCCAGCTCCCTGCGCGGCGGGGTCCAGGCGGTCTCGAGGGCGTCCAGGCCGTCCGCGCCGCCGTGCCGCCAGGCCCGTACGGGGGCGTCGAGGCCGGGGCCGAGGTCGAGGTCGTGTTCGGCGGCCAGGCGTACCCGGTCCTGGTATTCGGTGAGGCCGGGTAGCCACCCGCGAAGCAGCAGCTCGCGGGCCCGGGAGGCGGCGGAGGCGGCCAGCACCGTCAGGGCGGCCACGTCCACGCCGGGGCCGGCCACCAGGGTGGGCGGGGCGAAGGAGACGTCGAACGGCGGCGGCTCGGGCAGCGACGGCACGCCCGCCGCGAACGCCTCGGCCGCCGGCACCCCCGCCGACGGGGCGGGAGCGGGCACGTCGCGTCGCTGGAGTGCCTCGACCAGCTCCGCCTCGCCACGCCCGCGCAGCAGCAGTAGCACGAACGGGTCCGCGTCCAGCAGCCAGGACGCCTGATAACACAGGGCGGCGGCGTGCGGGCACGGATGCCCCCAGTCGGGGCAGGAGCACTCCGGCTCCAGGTCGCCGACGGCGGGCAGCAGCGGCACCGCGGCGTCCTCGGCGGCCTCGACGAGGTCGTGCGGCATGTCGCCGTCGAGCAGCGCGGCCAGGTGCCCGGCCTTGGCGGCGACCTGGTCCAGGAAGCGTTCCCATGCGGCGTCGGTGAGCTGCTCGACGCGTACGACGGTGTCGTACTCGCTCTCGGTGACGGCCGCGATGCGTCCCGGGCTGACGGTGATGGGGCCGACCTGCCCGGTCTTGGCGTACGCGCGTCCCTTGCGCAGCAGCTTCTGGTCGAGGGAGGTGTCCTCCATGGCCTTGATCCAGGCGCGGCCCCACCACGAGGTGGCGAAGCGGGCGCCGGCGTGTTGCGGCGCGAAGGCGGGGAATCCGCGGGCGGCGTTCATCGGGGCTCCACCTGGTGGT
>NZ_JADOGI010000117.1 GCF_015645445.1 Nonomuraea cypriaca
CCCATTCCCATCCCCCGGCGTACGCCCGCCCCCGCCTTGCCAACCCGGGCGTACGGCACCACGCCGCCCCCGCGCTCCCTGCCTGCGCGGGGGCGGTGCCTTGTGCCGCTCCTCCCGGGCGTCCCGCAATGGCACCGACACCCCGGCGGTCGGCGCATCAAGGTCCATGACACCCGGCGTACCTGTGCCTCGCTCCTGGTCGCTCTCGACGTCCACCCGCGCGTGGCCATGCAGATCCTTCGGCACAGCCGGATCGCGGTCACGATCTACAGGCGCTGACCGACGCCACCCGCGAGGCGCGCCCAAGCGGCCGGGAGACAACCTCGGCGGGTGAGACTGCCGCATCTGTGACTGCACAAAGATCAAAAGGGCCACTTCCCGTGATGGGATGTGGCCCTTGACGTCGGTGGGCGATACTGGGATCGAACCAGTGACCTCTTCGGTGTGAACGAAGCGCTCTCCCGCTGAGCTAATCGCCCGCCCTGCCAGCTCCGTGCGGTGCCGACGGGGAAAACCATACCGCACTCTGGCACCCACTGGCGAAGCGAAGCGATCGGGAGCCCCGTCCGGGGCGCGGGGAGGGATTCGGGTGAAACGCGGCGGTTGCCCACCGGCACAGCGGGTCGGTGGCATACCATCGACGTGTTCCGGAAGACATCGGCCGTGATCTTGGGAAGAAACGTTCATGGTCGGCGCGCCGGGGCGGGCTCCACATCACGCAAAACCCTTGCAAATACGACCCGATTGATGCCGTTTAGCCTGGTAGATGCCTAAATGTCCAGCTGTGATATGCGTTACAGAAGGCCCCTGGAGCGGAATCTTTCCTACAGGTTTCTTCGTTCCGCGTCATAGCTCAGGACGAACGAAGTCCGTCAGAGCAGTGAAAGCCCCGAAGAGGGGACCTACGACAAAAAGGTTTGGCTGACGATGAACAGCACCACCGTCTCCGCCGAGCTTGGCCTTCGGCTTGTGGTCCCCGACCGTACGACCGTCCCCCTGCTCGCCGGGCTGAGTTACACAGCCGACGATCCGTACGCCATACGTATGGCCTTCCACGTAGGGAACGACGAACCGGTCGAGTGGATCTTTGCTCGCGAACTGCTGACCGTAGGCATCGTGAGACGTGTCGGCGACGGCGACGTGCAGGTGTGGCCCGCGCGTGCCGACGGCGAACGCACCCTGCACATCAGCCTCACGTCGCCGTTCGGGCAGGCGCTCTTCGAAGTGCCGCTGGCCCCGCTCACCGAGTTCCTGCACCGCACGTACGAGAAGGTGCCGGCGGGACGCGAGACCGATTACATGGACCTGGACGCCGAGCTGACCAACATGCTCTGGTCGTCCTGACCGACCCCGGCGGTCCGGCTCACCGAGCCGGTCCGCATCACTGGTCCGGCTCCACCCAGCCCGGACCGCGTCACTGGTCCGGCTCCACCCAGCCCGGACCGCATCGCTGGTCCCCGGGCCGGACCGCGTCGCCGTCACCGACCGAGCAGGCGTGTCCGCGCGGCGCGCCGGCCGGTCAGGCCGGTAGCGAGTCCAGGACCTTCCGCATGCGGGCGATCTCGATGCTCTGCCCCGAGTACACATCCTTGGCCAGCAGCCGCATGCGCTGATCCCGGCCGGCGGCCAGCTGCTCCCCCGCCATCTTCACCGCGCCCTCGTGATGCCTGGTCATCAACCGCAGGAACAGGCGGTCGAAGGCGCCGCCCTTCGCCGCGCGCAGGGCGTTCATCTCGGCCTCCGTCGCCATCCCGTACCCCGCGGCCGGCCCGCCGTGCTCGTGCTCCGCGGGCGGGGTGCGGCCCAGCTCGGCCAGCCAGCCCGTCATGGTCTTGATCTCGGGGTTCTGCGCGGCCGCGATCTGGCGGGCGAACAAGCGGATGGCCGGCGTGGTGGTGCGGTCGTCCACCAGAGAGGTCATCTCCAGGGCTTGGCGATGGTGCGGGATCATCGCCTCCGCGAAGCGGACGTCCGAGGCCACCGTCGGCTGCGGCGTCTGTCCCACGCGCTCCCCCGGCGTCGCCGTACGCCCCGGCGCACCAGGGCTTCCAGGCACCAGTACGGGCGCTTCCGTACCCACGGGGGCCGGACCCACGGCAGACTGCTGAGAGCAGGAGGTAAGCGCAAATGTCGCCATAACTGTCACAAAGAGCGTACGCGTCCACGAACCTGCTGACATAGCTTCCATAGTGAACTACGAGACAAAGGGGAACGCGCGTTGATCTCTGCCAGGTTGCGCGGAGCCATCTTGTGCACGACGCTGTTGCTGGCGTCGGCCTGCTCACCGGGGGGCCAGCAGGAGACCGGGGCTTCGACCGCCGAGACCACATCGCAGGAGACCAGCGCTCCAGCAGACATCGCCGCCGGCGACGTGATGACCAGCGACAACGTCACACACGTCGCTAATGTGCCGAAGACCGCCCCCTTCGACGGGGAGGACGACGTCAACACGGACCTGGCCTTCCAGGAGAACTACGCGTACGTCGGCAATTTCGGCGGGTTCGCCATCTACGACATCAGCGACCCCACCGAGCCCAAGGCCGTCAGCCAAGTGGCCTGCCCGGGGCAGCAGAACGACGTCACCATCCACGGTGACCTGCTGATCCTGTCGATCGACGAGCCGCGCGGCGGCCCGGAGTGCGACTCCGGCTCGGGCGACCGCTCCTGGGAGGGGCTGCGGATCTTCGACGTCGCCGACAAGGCCAGCCCGCGCTACGTCGGCGCCGTACAGACCGACTGCGGGTCGCACACGCACACGATGGTGCCCTCCGAGGAGTCGCTCTACGTGTACGTCTCCTCCCCGGGCCCCGAGCCCGAGTCGCAGACCTGCGCCCCGCCGCACGAACTCCTCCAGATCGTGGAGGTGCCCCTCGACTCCCCCGAGTCCGCGCGGATCGCGGCGAAGCCGAATCTCTTCCCCGAGCTCGGGAGCTCCGACTACTCCTCCGGCTGCCACGACATCACCGCCTACCCGGAGAAGGACCTCGCCGCGGCCGCCTGCTTCGGCGACGGCGTGCTGCTCGACATCGCCGACCCGGTCGATCCGAAGGTGATCCAGAGGATCAGCGACAAGCAGAACTTCCAGATCTGGCACTCGGCGACGTTCAACAACGACGCGACGAAGGTCGTCTTCGGCGACGAGCTCGGCGGCGGCACCCAGCCCACGTGCGACCGCAACACGCCGCGGACGAAGGGCGCCGACGCCGTGTACGACCTCGTGGACGGCCAGTTGCAGCTCCGCGGCTACTTCAAGATCCCGAGGGAGCAGCAGGGGGAGGAGAACTGCGTCGCCCACAACGGCTCGCTGATCCCCGTGCCGGGCAAGGACATCATGGTCCAGTCGTGGTACCAGGGCGGCGTGTCCATCTGGGACTTCACCGACTCGGCCAACCCCAAGGAGATCGGCTACTTCGAACGCGGCCCGTTCGAGAGCGGGGCCCTGGCCGGCTCCTGGTCGGCCTACTACTACAACGGCTACATCTACTCCAGCGACATCCAGGAGGGCCTGGACGTCCTGGAGATCGACGACCCGCTCACCGATCCTGCCAAGCAGGTCAAGATGGACGACTTCAACGTCCAGACCCAGAAGAGCTACTGAGCCCGGCGGCCCTGCTCGCCGGGCCAGCAACGCGTCGACCGCGCCGCCGCCTCCGTGATGGCGGCGCCGTCGAGCCGTACCGCCTCGGGGCCGATGCCGGCCCACGGCCAGTTCAGGGTCAGCAGGACCACCCCGGGCGGCGGCAGCGGGAACAGCCACAGCGGCATCTGGTAGAGCGTGAACTCCGCGTCGCCGCGCACGCCCCCGGGGAACCACGAGAGGCTCGGGGGCGCGGCGTGGCCGTCCTCGTCGGAGGCGATCTCGACGCCGTTCGGGTAGCGCAGGGTGACATGCGGCGACGTGCTCTCCTCGCCGGAGAACGCCGAGTCCAGCCGTAGCGCGAGCCCGGGGGGAGCGGTGGCGTTGCGGGCCACGATGTCGATGTTCAGCAGGCAGCCGGTGTCGTACACCTGGATCATCGGCAGCAGGACGGCGAGGGCCGGAGTGCGGGCCAGCACCCGCTCGACCGCCACGATCGCGCCCATCCGGGAAATCGGCGGCATCGGCACAGTCGCCATCCCACTCATCGCACAACTCGCTTTTCGGAGGCGGTCCTGCGCGAGCATCGTAACGCCGTCATTCCATTTTCTGGAGACTGATCCAGAAATATAGATCGAATCTAGAAATGTCGGTTAGCTGGGCGCCGAGATCTTTCCCACCCGCCGGTTACGCAAGTGGTCAAGGTGACGACGGAGGAAAGGTAATTCGGGTCGAGCCGGCCGACGATGTGGAACCCCATTGTCCCGAAATCACCCGGCCGGAGCGGACGACCGCCACGAAAGCCTCACAAGATCAGTTGTGGGGCACGAGCCTGGCTCACGGGTTGAGGTCGGCGGCGGAGCGCTCGGCGAAGATCCGCATGGCCTTGGCGGTGATCGAGCCGGGAGCGATCGGCAACTCGGTGTCGTCGACCAGCTTGATCGGCTGGACGTCGCGCGTGGTGGAGGTGAGGAACGCCTCCTCGACCTCGTAGAGCGCCGACAACGGCACGTCGGCCTCCTCCGCGCCGCACCATTCGAGCACCAGCGCCCTGGTGACCCCGGCCAGGCAGCCGGACTCCAGGGTGGGGGTGAGCAGGCGGCCGTCGCGGACGATGAAGACGTTGGAGCCGGTGCCCTCGCACAGGTCGCCCGCGAGGTTGCCGAAGACGGCCTCGCCGGCGCCGCGCCGCTTGGCGTGCAGCAGGGCCTTGGCGTTGTCGCCGTACGAGGTGCTCTTGACGCCGGACAGGGCGCCGCGCTCGTTGCGCGGCCAGGGCACGACGGCGACGTTGGCGGTGGCAGGGAACGGCTTCTGCTCGTCGACGATGACCACCGAGGTGGTGCCCTGGTCGCCGCGGTCGGAGCCGAGCGGGCCCGGGCCACTGGTGTAGGTGACGCGGATACGGCCGAGCGGCCAGGCGGGCGCGACGGCGAGGAGCCTGGCGATGCCGTCGGCGATGGCGTCGACGTCGGGCTCCGGCAGGTCCATGCGCTGAGCGGAGAGCGTGAGCCGGTCGAGGTGCCTGGTGAGCGCGAACGACTCACCCTGCACGATCTTGATGGTCTCGAACACGCCGTCGCCGACCATCAGCCCGTGGTCGAACACCGAGACGGTGGCCCGCGCGGGGTCGATCAGCTCGCCGTTGACCCAGACAGGGATGTTCATTCAGTTTCCTCCTGTGGATGCCAGAGCGATGAGCCTGGCTGCCTTGAGCTCGGTCTCGAGCCACTCACGCGCGGGGTCGCTGCCCCACGTGATGCCCGCTCCCGTGCCGAACCGGATCTCGCCTGCCGAGATCCGGAAAGTCCTGATGCCGACGGCCAGCGCCGCCGTGCGCCGGTCGGCGTCGACCCAGCCCACAGCTCCACAGTACGGCCCCCGAGGTGCAGGTTCGAGCTCATTGATGATCCGCAGAGCCGACGACTTGGGCGCGCCCGTGACGGACCCGGGCGGGAACGTCGCGGCGAACAGCTCCGGCCAGCCCATCCCGGGCGCCAGCCGGGCCCGTACGGTGGAGACGAGGTGGACGAGCCCGGGGTGCTCCTCGACCGCGCACAGCGCGGGCACCTCGACCGAGCCGACGTCCGCGACCCTGCCGAGGTCGTTGCGGACGAGGTCGACGATCATGACGTTCTCCGCGTAGTCCTTCTCCAGCAGGTCGTCCGCGGTCACGCCGGTGCCCTTGATCGGCCTGGACTCGACCAGGTCGCCGGCGCGCGACAGGTAGAGCTCCGGCGAGGCCGACACCACGCTCAGCCCGGGAACGTGGACCACGCCCGAGTACGGCGCCGGGTTGCCCGACGCCAGCCTGACGGCCAGCGCGAGCGGGTCGGCGCCGGGTGGCACGGGGGCGGTCAGGATCCGGCAGAGGTTGGCCTGGTAGACCTCGCCCTGCTCGATGTAGTCGCGGATGGCGCGCACGCCGCGCTCGTACGCCGCCCGGTCGAGGGAGCCGCGCCACTCGCCAGGACCTGGTCCGTGCCAGGGGCCGGTGGGCGCGGGCAGCGGCGAGCGGCGCACCCGGTCGAACCGGGCGCACATCACCTTGCCCTCGTAGTCGACGACGACGGCCCACCAGCCCTCGCCGTCGAGAGCGGACAGGTCGGAGGTCACGTCACGCAACTCGGTGGCCAGGTGGTGACCTAAGTGAGCGAATCCGCCGAAACCGCCGTACACACCTTTCATTCTCCCAGCAATCCGACAAGCTCCAGCGCGCCCCGCGGCCGCCTTCGACGAACCGACCTGGTCGTCGCGCTCACGCCAGAGGGCCGGTGACCGACTCCGCCGCCGCGACCACGCCGCCGTCGGCCACCAGGCGCACCGCGGACTCGATCTCCGGCGCCAGGAACCGGTCGGGCCCAGGCGCGGGCACGGTCTCGCGCAGCGCCCGCACCACGGCGGCTGTGGCGGGGGCGGGCTCCAGGGGCGCGCGCAGGTCGAGCGCGCGGGCCGCGGTGAGCACCTCGACGGCGAGCACCCGGGTGAGCCCGTCGACCGACCTGCGCAGCTTGCGCGCGGCCGACCAGCCCATGGACACGTGGTCCTCCTGCATGGCCGAGCTGGGGATGGAGTCCACGCTGGCCGGCACGGCCAACCGCTTCATCTCGGACACGATGGCCGCCTGGGTGTACTGGGCGATCATGTGCCCGGAGTCCACGCCGGGATCGTCGGCCAGGAACGCGGGCAGCCCGTGGTTGCGCGCCACGTCCAGGAACCGGTCGGTACGCCGCTCCGACATCGACGCCAGGTCGGCGGCCACGACGGCGAGGAAGTCGAGCACGTACGCGATCGGCGCGCCGTGGAAGTTGCCGTTGGACTCGACCCGGCCGTCGGCCAGCACGGCGGGGTTGTCCACGGCGCTGGCCAGTTCCCAGCCCGCCACGGTGGCGGCGTGCGTGATCGTGTCGCGGGCGGCGCCGGCCACCTGGGGGGCACAGCGCAGCGAGTAGGCGTCCTGGACGCGGGTGCACGCCGTCGGGTCGCGGTGACTGGCCATGACGCCGGAGTCCGCCAGCACGCGCGTCATGTTGGCGGCCGACAGCGCCTGGCCAGGGTGCGGCCGCAGCGCCTGCAGTTCGGGCGCGAACACGCGGTCGGTGCCGAGCAGCGCCTCCACGCTCATCGAGGCGCTGACGTCGGCGGTCCTGACGAGCCTGGTGAGGTCGTCGATGGCCAGGATGAGCATGCCGAGCATGCCGTCCGTGCCGTTGATGAGTGCCAGGCCCTCCTTGGCGGCCAGCTCGACGGGGTCGATCCTGGCCTGCTTGAGCGCCTCGGCGGCCGGGCGGACCTTGCCTGACGCGTCGCGTACGACGCCCTCGCCCGTCAATGTGAGCGCGACGTGCGCGAGCGGTGCCAGGTCGCCGGAGCAGCCGAGGCTGCCGTACTCGTGCACGATCGGGCTGATCCCCGAGCTGATCAGCGCCGCCAGGGTCTTGGCCGTGGTGGGCCTGATGCCGGTGTGGCCGGTGGCGAGGGTGTGCAGGCGCAGCAGCATGAGTGCGCGCACCACCTCGGTCTCCACCTCGGGCCCGTTGCCGGCCGCGTGGGAGCGCACCAGGGAGCGCTGGAGCCGCCCGCGCAGCGCCGGGTCGATGTGCCGCGTCGCGAGCGCTCCGAACCCCGTGGAGATCCCGTACGCGGGCACCGGGCTCTCGGCCAGCTCGTCCACCCGCTGGCGGGCCGCCGAGACGGCGGCGATCGCGTCTTCGGTGAGCTGTACGGGGGCGCCGTGGCGGGCCACCCTGATGACGTCGTCGAAGGTCAGGGGCTCCGGACCGACGTTCACGACTCCGTTGTCGCGCATGATGCGTCTCTCTCGCTTAGGTAATCGGTGTACCCGATGTTAGCTCCTTACCGGAGAACAGCGCCGCCAGCCCCTCCCTGCCCGCGTCGGTGAGGATCACCGCCCTGGGCACCGTGCCTCGCAGGTACCACCCCCGCTCCAGCAGCACCCCGGTGACCGCGGCCCCCAGCGCCCCGCCGAGATGCGAGCGGCGCTCTGTCCAGTCCAGGCACTCGGGCGCGAACCGCCGCCTGCTCCCGCGCGCGCTCGCCACGTCCACGCCGAGGCCCGTCAGCAGCCGCTCCCCCGCGCCGGTCAGCTCCCCGGACGCGTAGTGGCCGCCGTCCCTGAGCCGGTCGAGCAGCCACACCCCGGCGCGCCCTGCGAGGTGGTCGTAGCAGGTACGGGCCTCCTCCAGCATCCTGGCCTGCCGCGACTGGCGCAGCGAGCGCACCGGCGGGCGGGTCCCGAACCTGGACAGCACCTCCAGCACCTCCGCCACGTCGTGCCCGGCCAGCCGGTAGTAGCGATGGCGGCCCTGGCGTACGACGCCGATGAGCCCGCCGTCGAGCATCCTGGCCAGGTGGGCGCTGGCGGTGGCGGCGCTCACCCCCGAGATCCTGGCGAGTTCCCCGGCCGCCAGCGCGCGCCCGCCGAGGAGGGCCGTCAGCATGGCCGCCCTGGTCGGTTCCGCGATGAGCGCGGCGATGGGCGCGATGGTGGCGTCGCGCGCGATGTACTCCATGCCTTCGACGCTAGTACGCCGACGTTTCGCCCGGCGTCGAAGGGTCAGCGCCTGCCCAGCGCCTTGCGGATCATGTCGCGGGCCTGGTCCATCAGCGCGAGAGGCCCTCCCTTCAGCATGTTCCCCGTGGCTGACTCGGTGCCGGGGTGCGGGCGTACAGGCGCCAGGGCCTCGGCCGTCCGCACCGCCGCCGCCATGGCCCGGCGCTCGACCGTCGTGGTGCGGGCGCGCAGCCGGGCGAACTCGTAGCGTTCCTCGCCGCGGGCGTGCCTGCTCACGGCGGCACGCAACTCGCCCAGGCGGTCCCAGAACCGCGGATCGTCCACTCCGGCCTTGTGCAGGTCGAGCAGGAGCCGCTTGGCCTCGTTCTCCTCGGCCAGCCGGTCGGAGACCACGCCGGGCCCGTTGTCGAGCTTCCTGCGCGCGTACGGGTGGACGATCTCCTCCTCGGCGGTCTCGTGCACGGACAGCATCCGCGTCAGCCGCTCGAACGCCGCCGCGACCTTGTCAGGCGGCGCCTGCTCCACTTCGTCGAACAGGTCCCTGATCTGGCCGTGCTGAGCGACCAGCAGGTCGATGACATCGTGTTCACCCACGTCGCGCTCGTACCCCGCGCCGCGGCGTACCACTCGCCCTCTTACCGAACACGGGCCGTTCGAGCACCGAACGCGGGGGTTGCCGGTCCTGGCCCCGGGTACGCGCAGCGACATGGCCTTCGGCCCACTCCGGGAGCGGGCCGTATGAGGACGGAGGGTCCGCACCCGGCGGGCCTGCGGCTCAGCCGCTGAGCCGCGCGGGCGGCTAGAGTCCTGGTCCATGACAGTCGCCCTCGTCACCGGCGCGTCGCGCGGCCTCGGCGCCGTGATCGCGCGCAGGCTGGCCTCCGACGGCCTGGCCGTCGCCGTCAACTACCGCTCGGAGGCGGCCGGCGCCCGGCAGGTGGTGGACGACGTTCGTGCCGCGGGCGGTGCCGCCGAGGCGTTCGCCGCCGACGTCACGGACGAGGACGACGTGAACGACCTGGTCGCCCGCGTCGCCGACCGGCTCGGGCCGGTGGAGGTGCTGGTGGTCAACGCGACCGGGCCGCAGCCGTCCATCCCGATCGAGGAGCTCACCTGGCAGTCGCACCTCGACCAGCTCACGTTCTTCGTCAAGAGCCCGACGCTGCTGGTACGGGCCGTGCTGCCGGGCATGAAGGAGCGGCGCGCGGGCCGGGTCGTGCAGATCGGCTCCGACATCGTCGACCGCAGGCTGCCCGGCATGTCGGCCTACATCGCGGCCAAGGGCGCCCAGCACGCGATGACGCAGGCGTGGGCACGGGAGCTGGGCCCGTACGGCATCACGGTCAACGTGGTCGCGCCCGGCTGGATCCCGGTGGAGCGGCACGCGGGCCTGGACGAGCGCGGCTACCTGGCCGAGGTGCCGCTGGGGCGGATGGGCACGCCGGGCGACGTCGCGGCCGCGGTGTCGTACCTGGCTTCGGGCGCGGGGGCGTTCGTCACCGGACAGCGCATCACCGTCAACGGCGGCCACACCTGACACCCGGGATCGAATTCCGGTTTGGGGACTGCGCGAGGATTCGCTAGAGTTCTCTCGTCGCCCGGTGCGAGCGGGGCGGACGCGGAAGTGGCTCAGTGGTAGAGCATCACCTTGCCAAGGTGAGGGTCGCGGGTTCGAATCCCGTCTTCCGCTCGGAGCTTCCGGCTCGGTGGCGTGGCCGAGAGGCGAGGCAGCGGCCTGCAAAGCCGTCCACACGGGTTCAAATCCCGTCGCCACCTCGACGAGGACGATTAGCTCAGCGGGAGAGCGCTTCCCTGACACGGAAGAGGTCACTGGTTCAATCCCAGTATCGTCCACCATGTTCGACCAGTTCAGAGGCTGGATCCCGAGACAGCGGATCTGGCCTCTTGGTGTTTCGCCTTGAGCCGCCGCCTGCACCGCTCCTGCGCCGCCTGCGCTCACCAAGGACATCGCCGAAGCACTCATCACCGGCGGCATCAGCGCCGTCCCGGTCACCGACGACGACCATCATGTGATCGGCCTCGTGTCCGAGGCCGACGAGGTCGTCCTGGGCCCGGGCGGCTACATCACCAAACCCCGCGGGCAGATGCACGCCATGTGGAACGCGGGCACGGAGCCCGGCCGCATCATCGAGGTCATCACATCGGGCGGTTTCGAGAACTACTTCCGCGACCTCAGCGACTTGTTCACCTCCGCCGCCCCGACACTGGTGTGGACCTCCACGAGACGCCTGAATTCGCCGAACTCGCCGCGAGATACGGCCTGACCTATGGCGAACCGGACTGGCTCGACGACATCGTGGCGCGTTACGGCCTGACACCACCGTCCCACTAGGACCCGGGCGCCCTGGTGGTTGCCGGGAGCCCGCACGGACGATTCGGCGAAGCACCGCCGGACGGCGACCGTGGAAGACGGCATCGGCAGCCGATATCGGTTACGTCATAAGCTGAGGGGATTGCGACGTCGAGTTCCGGGCGGTGACACAAGAACATGCGGGAGTTCCTGCGCGGGGCGGTGCGGCTGCACATCCTGCACCATGCGGCCGAGCAAGACATCCACGGCGCGTGGATGACCGAGGAGCTCAAGCGGCACGGGTATGCGATCAGCCCCGGCACGCTGTACCCGACGTTGCACCGGCTGGAGGCCGATGGGCTGCTGCTCTCCGAGCAGCAGGTGGTCGACGGCCGAGTGCGGCGGGTGTACCGGGCCACCGCGGCAGGCCGGGCGGCGCTGGAGCAAGATCGTGGCGCGCTGGCCGAGTTGGCGCGCGAGGTCCTCCCCCGAGAGGACTGGCCCCGCTGAGGATTGGCCCCGCTGAGGAATTGCGCCTCGGAAGGCGGGGCCCTGCCGGTCGGCGATCGCTCAACGTGCTTGCGCCGGACCTGCGGGATAGGCCGCCAGGCGCCGGTGATTCGGGCGCCTCCGTCGCCCCGCCCGAGGGCAGGCTCGGAGAGCCGAAGTAGTATCGTTCACCGATATCGGAATCCGTTATATCCGGGCACAAAAAGGGGGGACATCTCGGTGAGTGAGCACGACCATGCAGACCGACCCTCCGCACCAGAAGGCGGGCGCCCTGGCGCTCCCCACTCCGCAGGCCGCACCCCACCTGCCCAAGCCGGGTCGGTGCGCGAAGTGACGCTGCTGTTCTTGAAGCTGGGCACCATCGCCTTCGGCGGCCCGGCCGCGCACACCGCGATGATGCGCGATGAGCTCGTGCGCCGCCGTGGCTGGGTGGACGACCAACGGTTCGTGGATCTGATGGGCGCCACCAACCTCATCCCCGGCCCCAATTCCACCGAACTGGCCATCCACCTCGGCTACGACCGGGCCCGCCGGCGCGGCCTGATCGCCGCAGGGGTCTGCTTCATCCTCCCGGCCGCGCTCATCGTCACCGCCCTGGCATGGGCGTACGTGACCTACGGCAACACGCCCGCGGTCGAGGGCATCCTGTACGGCATCGTCCCCGCAGTGATCGCCATCATCGCGCACGCCCTTTTCGGCCTGCTCCGCACCGTCATCAAGAACCTCTGGCTCGCCGCGCTGACCGTCGCCGCGCTGACCGCGTACCTGCTGGGCGTCAACGAGCTGCTCGTGCTGGCCGCCGGGGCGCTGCTGGCCGCCGCTGCCCGCGCCCTGCGCCGGCCGCCGACGCAGAGGGGCCGTCCGCACGGGATGCTCGCCGCTCCGCTGCTCACCGCCGGTGGCCTGCCCGTCTTCCCCGACCCGACCGGCGGCCAGCTCGCCCAGCTGTTCGCGACGATGCTGAAGATCGGCGCCGTGCTGTACGGCAGCGGCTACGTGTTGCTGGCCTTCCTGCGCGGCGACTTCGTCGACCGGCTCGGCTGGATCACCAACCAGCAGGTCATCGACGCCGTCTCCATCGGACAGGTCACCCCCGGCCCGGTCTTCACCACCGCCACCTTCCTCGGCTACCTCGTCGCCGGCCCGGTCGGCGCGTTCCTGGCCACCGTGGCCATCTTCCTGCCCTCCTTCGTCTTCGTCGGCCTGCTCACCAAGCTCACCGACAAGCTCCGCTCCAGCGCCTGGACTTCCGCCCTGCTCGACGGGCTCAACGCCGCCGCGCTCGCCCTGATGGCCGGGGTGTCCTTCCACCTCGGCCAGACCGCCATCATCGACTGGCTGACCGCCGCCATCGCCGCGCTCACGCTGATGCTGTTGTGGAAGACCCGGCTCAACAACGCCTGGTTCATCGCCGCCGGCGCCGCCATCGGCCTCGTACACACCCTGCTTTCCTGACCCCGTCGCACGTCAGCTCATGACGCCGGCCTGTGCCAGGACCTTCGCGTAACCGGGCGCGTCCAGTCTGGTCGAGACGTACCAGGCGGTTCCCGATCCCACCTGGTGCCGGGTGACCGCCGGGCGGCCGTCGGCGTACGTCGCCGTCGCCGTGGCGCCGGTCAACTGGACGACCTCGCTCCAGAAGTCGCCGGTCGTCCCGTCGGACAGCGTGACGGGGCCGGTCAGCGGGTGGAACTCCTCGACGCGGGCACCGAGCACGTCGCGCAGGGCGCCGGGGTAGCCGCCCAGCCGGACGCGGGTGTCGGGATCGACGACGCCGCTGAAGTACGACGCGATCAAGGTACCGCCGCCTTCGACGTACGCGGCGAGGTTGGCGGCTGCCTCGTCGGAGATCAGGTAGAGGGACGGCATCAGCACAGCCCGATAGCGCGAAATGTCGTGAGAGGGGTGGACGAAGTCGGCGGCGAGGTCGTGCTGCCACAGCACCCGGTGCGCCTGCTCCACCGACGCGCGGAAGTCCAGCCCAGTGACGGGCAGGGCGGGGTTCCGGAGCGCCCAGCCCGCCTCGTCGTCCCAGAGGATGGCCACCTCGGCGGCCTCGGCGGGCGGCGCCGGAGGAAGAGCACTGAGCGCCCGGCCCAGTTCCACGACCTCGCGGAAGACACGGCTGTCGGCGCCCGCGTGCGGGACCATGCCCTGGTGCCACTGCTCCGCCCCGCCACGTGAGGCGCGCCACTGGAAGTGCAGCACCCCGGCGGCCCCGCGGGACACGTACTCGAGGCTGCGCCGGACATGCTCTCCCGGCTCCAGCACGACTGTCTCGGGGGTGTACATGGTCGCGACGCCCTGCTCCATCAGCAGCCACGGCTTCCCACGCGCCCAGGAGCGGGCGAGATCGGAGGCGAAGGCGACCTGGGCGAGCCCGCCGTCGCCGGGTTCGTCGGTGTAGTGGTCGATCGCCACGAGATCGACCTCGGCCGACCATTTCCAGTGGTCCAGCGGCGTCCACCCGGCCATCACGTAGTTGGTGGTGACCGGCTGGTCCCCGTGAACACGCAGGAGGTCGCGCTGCTCGCGGTAGTGGGCGAGCAGGGCGTCGGAGAAGAACCTGCGGTAGTCCAGTAGCTGGGCGGGGTTGGCCCGATACTGGGCGGCCCGCGGCGGCAGGATCTGCTCCCACGACGTGTAGTGCTGGCTCCAGAACGCCGTGGTCCACCGGTCGTTGAGCGCGTCGAGGGACTTGTGCCTGTCACGCAGCCAGGCGCGGAAGGCCGTCGCACAGTGGTCGCAGTGGCAGACCGTGCCGTACTCGTTGTGCACGTGCCACATGGCCGTCGCCGGGTGCGCGCCGTACCGCTCGGCGAGCGCCGTCACGATGCGGCGCGAGGCCGCCCGGTACGCGGGCGCGTTGACGCAGTAGGTGTCGCGGCTGCCATGGGCCAGCCTGACCCCGTCGGCACGTACGGGCATCGCGTCCGGGTACGCCATCGTGAACCAGGGCGGCGGAGAGGCGGTCGGAGTCGCCAGGTTGACCCGGATGTCATTGTCGTGCAGCAGGTCGAGTACGCGATCGAGCCAGCCGAAGTCGAAGACGCCCTCAGCAGGCTCAAGCCGTGACCAGGAGAAGACCCCGACGGTCGTGAGATTGACCCTCGCCCGGCGCATCAGCTCGACATCCTCCAGCCAGACGTCCTCGGGCCACTGCTCGGGGTTGTAGTCTCCGCCGAAAAACATGCTTTCCTCCATGTGGGGTGTAGCGGGCGAGCCGGCTAATCGCTGCCGGTGACGAAACTCTGGATGGCGACCACCGCGCCGCCACGGGCCCATTCGCGAAAGTCGTCCGCCTCGATGACCACGTCGGCCGAGTCCGGCACGCCGCGCCGGTTCGCGGCGAGGGCCCGGTGGAGGCCGTCCTTCGCGACGCGCGCCAGCTCAACGCCTTCGCCGGCCACGATCACCGTCTTGACCATGGCGAACGTCGCGATGTGCGCGATGAGCCTGCCGAGCGCGTCAGCGGCCTCGCCGACGACGCTGAGGCACACCGAGTCCCCCTGCGCGGCCAGCCACATCACCTCCTCGTACGTCACCACCCGCCCCAGCCCCTGCCCGGCAGCGGTCACGATCGACTCGCTGGACAGGTACGCGGCGGCGCATCCGCGGTGGCCTTCCCCGCACATCGGTCCACCGCCGTTCAGCACGAGGTGGGCGAACATGCCGAGGTCCGCCTCGGTCGTGGTCACCAGGTGGTCGTGCACGACGAGGGCGTAGCCGATCCCCGCCCCGATCGAGACGAGCGCGAAGTCGCGCAGCCCGCGGGCGGCACCGAACCAGTGATGCTGGTGGGCCAGCGCCGCCACGTCGTTCTTGACCACGCAGGGGACGCCCAGCGCCTGCTCGAGCAGCGCCTTGAGCGGCACCTGCCGCCAGCCGAGGAAGGCCGAGTCGACCAGCCGCTCGCCTCCGACCTGAACCGCGGCGCGGGCGTCGCCGGCGAGCGTGACACCGGCGCCGACAGGTGGTCTCCCACCGCCGGACAGCTCGTCCAGCAGCCGCCTGGCCTGGCGGCACACGGCCTCAGGAGTGTGGTCGGAGATCGGCTCGTCGCGGGCCGCGACGATCTGGGCGCGCAGGTCGGTGACGACGGCGTGGACGCGGTCGGCGGTCAACTTGACACCGAGGAAACGGTGCTCGCCCGCGGCCACGTCCAGTGGGCGGGTCGGGCGGCCGTTGACCGGGTCGTGCACCACGTCGCCTTCGACGAGGATCCCGGCGTCGACCATGGGCTTGGTCAGTCTCGTCAGGCTGCCTGTCGACAGGCGCAGGGTCCTGGCCAGCGCGGTCCTGGAGTGCGGGCCGTGGATGATGAGCTCCTTGACGATCGAGCGGGCCGCGTCAGGCAGGTCGTCCCACATGCCGGACCAGCTCCCCGGCTCAACCCCCATCAGCGCCATCCTCCCTCAATTGGCTTCGTCGCGAAACTAGCATGTCCATCGCGTAACCACGCCTGCACCCCGGAGCTCCTGAAAAGTGCGGATAGGTAGTGACATGAGTCTCACCTTGTCTCCAGGTTGGCTTTGTTGCAAAGCCATCTTGCTTCGCATGAAGGAGGCATGGATGCGTATCACGAGGTTCGCCGCGATGCTCAGCATGGCCGCCGCCCTGACGGCCTGCTCCTCGGCCACGCCCGGGAGCACCGGCACACCGTCGGCGAACGCCGGGCCGGTCACGCTGGAGTTCTGGTGCTGGGGCACGTCGCAGAAGGCCAAGGTCGAGGCGTTCACCAAGGCCCACCCGGACGTCCAGGTCAAGCACACCGACGTGGGAGGTGGCACGGACACGGCGGCCAAGCTGCTCACGGCGAACCGGGCGGGCAACGGCCCCGACGGCGTCTGCCTGGAATACGACACCCTGCCCTCCATGATCGTGGCAGGGGCGCTGGCCGACATCTCCGCCTACACCGGCGACGTCAAGAACGCCTTCAGCCCGGAAGTGTGGGCCCTGACCAGCTTCGACGGCGCCGTCTACGGAGTGCCGCAGGACGTCGGCCCGATGGTCCTGGTCTACAACAGGAAGCGTTTCGGGGAGCTGAAGATCGAGCCGCCGGCCACCTGGCAGGACTTCGCGAAGGTCGCGCGCTCGTCGCGATCGGCACCGCGAGGGTGACCGCGCGGCGCAGCCTGCTCAGCGTTGTCATGGTTTCTCTCTTCCGAACGCAGGCGTGGTCGTGACACCCCGGCCGGTCCGCGTGCCGTCGTGGCCCCGGGGCGCTCACCTGACGGTCACTTCACGGTCACCGCCTGCGAGACCCGGCCCAAGCGGGGCAGAGGGCTGGGCGTGGCGAAGACGACCCGTACGTTCCTGCTCACGGCCGCGGTGTTCGCGCTGGCCGTCTCCGGCCTGTGCGCCGTCCCTCCCGTCGGCTACTTCCTGCTGAGCCGGGCGCTCGCGGTGGTGCTGGTCTTCCCCGGCCTGGGCCAGGGGCGGCCGGCGATCACGGCGGCGATTCTCGTGGCCTTCGCCGTGGCTCTGACGGCCGGGGCCCACGTCGTGTTCAGGTGGTCCGGGTTCGGCGAGTCGCGGCTCGGGCTGCTCGTCTGCTGGGGTCTGGCGGGCGGCCCCGCCGGGGTGTTCGCCGTCCTCGCGTGGGCGCGGCTGCACGACCGGCCGTTCCAGGAGCACGCGGCGTACGCCGCCTCATGGGGGATGGCGACGGCCCTGCTCGCCGCGCTCCTGGCGCTGGCCGTGACGCGCCGGGTCCCGGCCGCCCCGCGCGGGCGTGAGCGCTCGTTCCATCCCCGCACGTGGGTGCTGCCCGCGCTGGTGGCGGGGTGGGCGGTGGTGTGGAACGTGCTGCCGGGTGAGCAGCCGTTGCTCGCCTGGCTGCCGCTGTCCGAGAAGTACTTCGACCAGGTGGCCGTCGTCCTCGCCACCGTCGCGGCCGGCTCGCTCGAAGGGGTGTTGCGGCGGCGATTACCGGTCGAGGGGCGTCCCGGCCGCGCGTTCGTGCTGGCCTGGCTCGCGGCGTGCGCGGCGCCCCTGGTGTACGCGGCCGTGGTGGCGATCGACGGCGGCATGCGGGAGTTGCTGCTGGCCGAGCCGCTGAGCCCGGTATGGGTGACGGATTACCTCCAGGATCTCGGGTCGGCGCTGGTCGCCGAGCCCGCGCAGGTCGCGGTGCCGCCCTTGCTGATCGCGCTGGTGGCCACCGTGTGGCAGCGGATCGTCCCCCGTCGCGAGCGGGCGCCCGCCGCGCCCGATCCCGTGCGGACCGACCGCCGGTGGAGCCTGGTGGTGGCCGGGGCGGCGCTGGCGCTGACGTACTCGTGCCTGGCCGTCACGTCGCGCTATCCCGCGCTGACGCGGCGGACGTTCGACGAGGAGACGCCGGTGATGCTGCGGGCGCTCGCCTTACTCGCCCCGCCCGATCCGGTGCTGGGCACGACCGTCGTGGTGTGGTCATGGACGGTGGCGGCGGCGTTCGGGGCGTCGGCGGCGGTCCTGGTGTACGTCGCGGTGCGGGGGCGGCTCGTCCGGCTGTTCCCGGCGTCGGACTACCTGGTGCTGGTGGCCGCGCTCGCGCTGGCCGCCGCCCTGGCATGGAACGCGGGCGGCGTGATCGCCTATGCGGTGACCGGTGAGCGGCCGCTGGGCGTCTCGCCGGCCGAGGAGGCGGCCGCGTTCACGGCCTTCGTGCTGCCGGTGTTCGCGGCGCTGCTGTTCATCGTGCACTCGCAGGCCGCGGTGACGCGGTTCGCACGGATCGTGGACCTGGAGGGTGAGCGGGCGAAGCTGGGCGAGCGGTACCGGGCATGGAAGGAGCAGGTACGCGAGCACGCGCCCGGCCGCCGCGAGCGCGGGCTGATCGCGGCGCGGGCCGCCGGGGCGGCGCTGGTGCTGGCCGTGGTGGCGGGGGCCGTGCCCGGGTTCGGCATCGAGGTCCTGGACAACGGGCTCTTGCCGGCGGTGCCCGCGCTGTCCCTCGCGATGCCGCCGCCGGACAACCTCATGACCGCGCTCTACATCGTGTTCCTGGCCGGGCTGGCCTACCTGGGGCTCATGAAGGCGAACCTCCGTGAGCGCCGCGTGCCGGCCTGGCTCGCCCTGTGGGGGCTCTCGGTGGTGGCCGGAGGGCTGGCCGCGCTCGGGCCCGCGGGGCTGCAGATGGGGTTGGTCGCCGGGCCGTTCGTCGTCGCGGGCCTGGTGGTGACGCTGCGGCGGAAGGTCCTCATGTACGGGGCCGCGGTGCTGGTCCTCGTGGCCCTGGTGCCGCTCGTACGGGTGGCCCCGGCGCGCGAGCAGGTCCTGATCCGCCCGGCCACCTGGCAGGAGACGCGTGCCAGGCTGACGATCGACGCCTCCTACCCGCGGGCCGAGGGCGCGGACGTGGCGCGGGTCAACGCGGCCCTGTTCGCCCCGGTCCAGGAGGCCGTCGAGGAGGTCTCGCGGGATCTCCGGGCCAATCCGGCGGCCACCGCCGAGGTGCGGAGCACGTACGTCGTGGTGCGCAACGACGCCGCGGTGATCTCGGTGCGTTACACGTTTCCAGGCCGGGCGGGGCGCGCGGTCAACTTCGACCGGGCCGCGGGCGATACGCTCACCGTGCACGAGATCTTCGCCCCGGCCGCGTTCACACCGGCCGGCCGCCGGCTGCTGGCCGGCGCGCTACGGCCCCTCATGCCGCGCGGCCAGGACCCCAGGACCGTGACGGCGGACAACGAGCGCCTGCTGGTCAACCTGGGCACGGGCGCCGTGGAGTTCATGTTCGGGCGCGACTACTTCTGCACCGACTGCGCCCCCTTCACCGTACGGGTGCCGCGCGAACGACTCGGAGACCTGCTGCGGCGGTAAGGCTCCGAGCGCTCCGGCGACCCTGACCTGGGACGACAGGGGCGGATACAGAGTTGATACGTTTGCGGGCAGATCGCTCAGGGCAGCGCGAGGGCGGGCAGCGTCCCCCTGCCCTTCCCCGGTCGAAAGGCTGTGCGGCGATGGCATTCGCATGGGCTCTTCTCGGTCATGACATAGCGGTCGATCTCGGCACCGCCAACACGCTCGTCTACGTACGCAGGAAGGGCATCGTGCTGAACGAGCCCTCCGTCATCGCAATCAACCTTCACAAGAACACCGTGGTGGCCGTCGGCAAGGCGGCCAAGCGCATGGTGGGGCGCACTCCCCCGCACATCGCCACGATCAGGCCGCTCAAGGACGGCGTGATCGCGGATCTGGACGCGGCGGAGCGGATGTTACGGATGTTCATCCAGAGGGCGCACCCGAACAGGTTCCTGGCCAAGCCGCGCATCGTCGTGGCGGTGCCGAGCGGCACCACCTCGATCGAGCAGCGGGCTGTCAAGGAGGCCGCGTACGAGGCGGGCGCGCGCCGGGTGCACATCATCGAGGAGTCGATGGCCGCGGCCATCGGCGCCGGGCTGAAGGTCGGCGAGGCCACCGGCAACATGGTCGTGGACATCGGCGGCGGGACCACGGAGGTCGCCATCGTGTCCATGAGCGGCGTCGTGGTCGCCAAGTCGCTGCGGGTGGGCGGCGACGAGCTGGACGAGGCGATCATCACGTACACGAAGAAGGAACACGCGCTGCTGCTCGGCGACCGGACGGCCGAGCGGCTGAAGATCGACCTGGGCACGGTGCGGCCCGCGCCGGTGACCGCCCGCGACACCGATCCCGTGCCGAAGGGCCGGCACCGGGTCGGCGCGCCCGCCGAGCCCGTGGACGGGGAGCCGATCGCGGCGGAGGACGAGGAGCGGGAGCCGGCTCCCCCGTCGCGCTGGAACCCGTTCAGGTCCAGGCCCAAGGCCGAGACCGTGACGCCGGCCGCGGCGCCGCACCCGCTTGCCCCTGACGCCTCGGCCCCGGTACGCGGCCGCGACCTCGTCAGCGGGCTGCCGAAGACGGCGACGATCTCCGCCGAGCAGATCAGCGAGGCCATCGAGGACCAGGTGCAGACCATCATCGACGCCGTGCAGACGACGCTCGACCAGTGCCCGGCCGAGCTGGCCGGCGACCTGCTGGACAACGGCATCGTGCTGACCGGCGGCGGCGCGCTGCTGCGCGGCCTGGCCGAGCGGATGGGCGAGGCCACCGGCATGCCGATCAGGGTGGTGGACAAGCCGCTGTACTCGGTGGCGCTGGGCGCGGGCCGCTGCGTCGAGCGCTTCCAGGCCATGCGTGACGTGCTGCTGCCCGATTGGTCACGCCGGTGAAGCGGACGCTCGTCCTGCTCGTGCTCGCCGCCGGCGTCCTGCTCGTCGTGATCGACCGTACGCTGGCCCCGCTCGCCCCGCTGAGGGCCGCCGGCTCGGCCGTGTACGGCACGGCGGAGAGCGCGGTCGGGACCGTCACCAGGTCGTTCGGCGGCGAGCAGCGGCTGCGGGCGCTGGAGCGGGAGAACGCCGGGCTGCGCGCTGACCTGCTGACCACCACCCGGCAGGGCCCGGCGGTCTCCGGGCATGAGGGCGTGGCCGCGCACGTGGTCGGGTTCGGCCGGGACCGCAGCGTCACCGTCGACGCCGGCTCAGGGGCGGGCGTCACGCGGGACGTGACGGTGCTGAACGCCGACGGCCTCGTGGGCAAGATCAGTTGGGCCGGCTCCTCGACCGCCTCGGTGTCCCTGATCACCGACGCCTCCTCCTCCGTGGGCGCGCGCATGGCGGGCTCGGGCGAGCTGGGCATGGTGACGGGGCTGCCGGGCGACGGGCTGCTGCGGCTGAGCCTGTTCGACCCGAACGCGCCGCTCAAGGCCGGCGACCAGGTGGTGACGCTCGGCTCGGCGGGCGGGCGGCCGTATGTCGCCAGGGTGCCCATCGGCACGGTCACCACGATCGAGAGCGTGCCGGGCGCGGCCATCCGTACGGCGCTGGTCCGGCCCGCCGCCCGGCTGTCCGCGCTCGACCTCGTCACCGTGATCGTGCCGGAACCCGAGGGGTGAGCCATGGGGCTGGTGCTGTTCATGTTCGCCGCTCCGCTGCTCCAGGTGCTGCTGGTGAACCGGTCGCCGTGGGGTGGGCCCGACCTGGTGACGCTGGCCGTGGTGTGGCTCGCGCTGTCCAGGGGCCCGGTCTGGGGGTGCGTGGCCGGACTGGTGGCGGGGCTGGCCGCCGACGTGACGCCGCCCGCCGACGGCACGGTGGGGCGCACGGCCCTGGTGCTGTCGGTGACCGGGCTGCTGACCGGGCGGTGGCGCGAGGGCAAGGCCCCGATGGTGGCCGCGCCCGGCGTCGCTCTCGGGCTGGTGCTGCAGGCGGGCGCGGCGGTGGCGCTGGGCGACGAGCACTGGACGGCCGTGGTCTCGTGGCTGCCGCCTGCCCTGGGCTGGACGGTGGCGCTCGGCGCGCTCGTGGCCGCGGTGATCGCGCGGCGCCGGCCGCATCCGGCGGTGGTGTCGCGCCGTGTCTAGGGCCAGGTTGTTCGTGTTGCGGCTGCTCGTCACGGCGATGCTGGTCACGCTGGTGGGGCGGCTGTGGCAGTTGCAGGTGGCCAGCGGAGACGAGTACGTCCGGGCGGCGGCCGACGTGCGGATCAGGACGGTGTCGCTGCCGCCGACCCGCGGCCAGATCCTCGACGCGGCCGGGCGTCCGCTGGTGACGAACAACACCAGGCCGGTGGTCACGGTCGACGCCGTGGCGCTGAACCACCAGCCGGACGGCGGACGGGCGGTGCTCACGCGGCTGGGGAAGGTGCTGCGGCAGCCGTACGAGCAGATCGCGGAGAAGGTCAGGCTGTGCGGGCCGGGAGTGGCGCAACCGTGCTGGCAGGGGTCGCCGTACGAGCCGATCCCCGTCGCGCAGGGCGTCACGGTGCCGGTGGCGCTGCAGATCAGCGAGCGGCAGCGGGACTTCCCCGGCGTGCGTACGGAGCTCCGCCCGGTCCGCGTCTACCCGTTCGGCGCGGCGGCCGCCCACACCCTGGGGTACGTGCAGGGCGGCAAGGGCCGCGCCGGGCTCGAAGGCGTGTACGACGAGGCGCTGGCCGGCCACCCAGGGCGGCGTGACGTGGCCGTGGACAACACCGGACGGGTCACCACGACGCTCAGGCAGGACCCGCCCACCCCCGGGAACTCGCTCGTGACCAGCATCGACTCCCGCATCCAGACCATCACCGAGCAGGCGCTCGACCGGGCGCTGGCCCGCAGCGGCGGCGAGTCCGGCGCGGCCGTGGTGCTGGAGTCGCGGACCGGCCGGGTGGTCGCGCTGGCCGGGCTGCCCTCCTACGACCCGTCGGTGTGGACCGACGGCGTGACGGCCCGCGAGTACAAGGCTCTGCCGCTGCTGTCGCAGGCCGTGCAGGGCCAGTGGGCGCCAGGCTCCACCTGGAAGGTCGCCTCCACGGCCGCCGCCGTGACGGCCGGCTACGACCTCGGCGCCGTCTACGACTGCCCGAGCGGCTACACGGTCGGCAACCGGGTGTTCAGGAACTTCGGCAGCGCCGACCTGGGCCGGATGACCATGCACGGGGCGCTGGTCCAGTCGTGCGACACGATCTTCTACCGGCTGGCCGACGAGCTCTGGGAGCGCGGCTCCGAGGCCCTGCAGGAAACCGCGCGCGGGTTCGGCTTCGGCACGCCGACCGGGGTGGACCTGCCGGGCGAGGCGGCGGGGGCGGTGCCGGACGCCGCGGCCAAGAAGGCGTCGTGGCAGGCCACGCGCGAGGAGAGCTGCCGCCGGGCCACCAGGGGCTACCCGGAGCTGGCCGATCGGGGGCGGGCCGCCTACCTGACCACGCTCGCCAGGGAGAACTGCCAAGGTGGCGGCGTGTGGCGCGGCGGCGACGCGGCCAACCTGTCCATCGGGCAGGGCGGCGTGCTGGTCACGCCGCTGCAGTTGGCGCGGGCGTACGCGGCCATCGCCAACGGCGGCACCCTGTACAGCCCGCGCGTCGGCCAGAAGATCGTCCGTCCCGACGGGACCACGGTCGAGACGATCACGCCGCCGGTGACGGGCCGGCTGCCGGCCTCCGCCGAGACGCTGCGGTTCATCAGGCAGGCGCTGAGCGAGGTGCCCAGGAAGGGGACGGCGGAGGCGGCGTTCGAGGACTTCCCGTTCGGCGAGATCGCGGTGGCGGGGAAGACCGGCACGGCGGAGTCGTTCGGGCACCGGGACACCTCCTGGTTCGCCTCCTTCGCGCCGGATCCCGCCTACACCGTGGTCGTCATGCTGTCCGAGGGCGGCAGGGGCGCGGAGGGGGCCGCTCCGGCCGCCCGCGACATCTGGGAGGGCGTGCTCGGGCTGAGGGAGCGGCGAGGGCCAGGTGAGCGCGATCACCAAACACAGGAGCGGCGAACGTTCAGGCCCGAGAGCGGTAGCCCGCGTGACCAGCGAGGGCCGAGTGAGCCCGACCATCAAACACAGGAGCGGCGATGATCGCGGTCACCGGGAGGCGGCGGATCGTGTGGGCGCCCACGCTGGCCCCGCCCGACCGGGTGCTGACGCTGCTCGCGCTGGCCCTTTCCGTGGCCGGGCTGCTGCTGGTGTGGTCGGCCACCCGGATGTCGGGCGACCTCTCGCAGTTGCTGCGCCAGGCGGCGAGCGTGGTGCTGGGACTGGTGCTCATGTGGTTCGTGTCCCGGGTGGATCTGCGGGTGCTGCGGGCGTACGTGCCGGTGGCGTACGTGCTGGTGCTGGTGTCGCTCGCGGGCGTGCTGACCCCGCTGGGGGTGCGCGTGAACGGGGCGCACTCGTGGATCACGCTGGCTCCCGGGGTGCAGTTCCAGCCGTCGGAGTTCGCCAAGGTGGGCCTGGCGCTGGCGTTCGCGGTGCCGCTCGGTGAGCTGCGCGACGGCCAGGGGCGGCCGGGGTTCGGCGGGGTGGTGGTGGCGCTGGCGCTGGCCGCGGCGCCGATCGGGTTGATCGCGCTGCAGCCGGACCTCGGGACGATGCTGGTGTTCGCGGCCATGGTCGCCGGGGCGCTGCTGGTGTCGGGGGCGCCCAAGCGGTGGCTGCTGGTGCTGGTCGCGGGCGCGGCCGGAGCGGGCGCGGCGGCGTGGCGGCTCGGGCTGGTACGGCCGTACCAGATCGAACGGCTGCTGGTGCTGGCGAACCCGGGAGCCGACCCGGGCGGCGTGGGGTACAACGCCGCCCAGGCGCGCATCGCGATCGGCTCGGGCGGGCTCCTCGGCAAGGGGCTGCTCAACGGCGAGCAGACGGCCGGGCACTTCGTCCCTGAGCAGCACACCGACTTCATCTTCACGGTTGCGGGCGAGGAGCTCGGGTTCGCCGGCGCCACGGCCATCGTGCTGGCCATGGGCGCGTTGCTGTGGCGCGGGTTGTCGATCGCCAGGCACAGCGCCTCGCCGTACGGGACGGTGCTGGCCGGCGCCGTGGTGTCGTGGCTGGCGTTCCAGACGTTCATGAACGTCGGCATGACGGTCGGGCTCATGCCGATCGTGGGCGTGCCGCTGCCCTTCGTGTCGTACGGCGGCTCCGCCACGGTCGCCGGCCTGCTCGCGATCGGGCTGCTCCAGGCCGCCCACCGGACCCGGCCCATGCAGCCATAACCGGTTGCCCCCGGTACGGATCTTCGCCAGGCTGGACGGCATGACCGTGCCCTACCGGCAGATCAGGGCCGCCTGCACCGAGCGGTCGATCACCGTCTACCAGGCGTACGACGCCGCCATCGCCGGGCCCGCCGTGGCCGCGCAGCGGTTGGTGGCGCCGTTCAAGCGGGAGCGGATGACCTGGATCAAGCCGTCGTTCCTGTGGATGATGTACCGCTGCGGCTACGCGACCAAGCCCGGCCAGGAGCGGGTGCTGGCGATCGAGCTGAGCAGGGACGGGTTCGCGTGGGCGCTGGAGCACTCCTGTCCCAGCCATGACGACCGGAGTCCCGGGTGGCGCGAGCGGCTCCGGCGCAGCCCCGTGCGGATCCAGTGGGATCCCGAGCGGGGGTTGCGGCACGAGGCGTTGCCGTACCGGTCGATCCAGATCGGGTTGTCCGGGGAGGCGGTGCGGCGCTACGTGGAGGAGTGGACGCTCGCGATCACCGACGTGACCGAACTGGCGCGCGAGGTGCGCGCGGCGCTGCCGGCCGGCCACGCCGAGCCCCAGGTGAGCGCGCTCCTGCCGGTCGAGCGGCCCTATCCTCTGCCTGAGGGCATCATGGAGACGATCGGGGCGAGCCGGGCATGCGAGTGATCCTCTTCGGGGCGACCGGGATGATCGGGCAGGGGGTGCTCAGGGAGTGCCTGCTCGACGACCGGGTGACGGCCGTGCTCACGGTCGGCCGCGCACCCACGGGGATCGTCCACGGCAAGCTCCGCGAGATCACGCACGCCGACCTGCTCGACCTGGCGCCCATCGAGGGCTCCCTGGCCGGCTACGACGCGTGCTTCTTCTGCCTCGGCGTCTCGTCGGCGGGCATGAACGAGCGGGACTACCGGCGCGTCACCTATGACCTCACGCTCTCTGTGGCCCGGACCCTCGCCAGGCTCAGCCCGGACTCGGCCTTCGTGTACGTCTCGGGCGCCGGCACCGACGCCGGCGGGCGGTCGATGTGGGCGAGGGTGAAGGGCGAGACGGAGAACGCGCTGCTCGCCCTGCCGTTCCGGGCGTACATGTTCCGTGCCGGTTTCGTGCACCCCAGGCACGGCGTCACCTCGCGCACCCGGCTCCACCGAGTGGCCTACATCGTGATCCGTCCGCTCTATCCCGCGCTGCGACTGCTGTTCCCCTCGGCGGTGACGACGACGGAGCGGATCGGCCAGGCCATGATCACGGTTGCCGAGCGCGGGGCGCCCAAGCGGATCCTCGAAGCGGCGGACATCAACGCCCTCTGAGGCGGAACCGGGGCGGAACCGGGGCGGCGTGCATGATGGAATATCCCCGGAGGGCTCGGCGCTACCGTACCCGTCAAAGATTCAACAGTCATGGATGGTGACTAAAGTGCAGTTCGGAATCTTCAGCGTGGGCGACGTGACCATGGACCCGACCACGGGAAGGACGCCGGCGGAGCGCGAGCGGATCAAGGCCATGGTGACGATCGCGCTCAAGGCCGAGGAGGTCGGGCTGGACGTGTTCGCCATGGGCGAGCACCACAACCCGCCGTTCGTGCCGTCCTCCCCGACCACCATGCTCGGCTACATCGCGGCCAGGACCGAGCGGCTCGTCCTGTCCACCGCGACCACGCTCATCACCACCAACGACCCGGTGAAGATCGCCGAGGACTACGCCATGCTGCAGCACCTGGCGGACGGCCGGGTGGACCTCATGATGGGGCGGGGCAACACCGGGCCCGTCTATCCGTGGTTCGGCCAGGACATCAGGCAGGGCATCCCGCTGGCCATCGAGAACTACGCGCTGTTGCACCGGCTGTGGCGCGAGGACGTGGTCGACTGGGAGGGGCGCTTCCGCACGCCGCTGCAGGGCTTCACGTCCACGCCGCGCCCGCTGGACGGGGTGCCGCCGTTCGTGTGGCACGGCTCGATCCGCAGCCCGGAGATCGCCGAGCAGGCCGCCTACTACGGTGACGGCTTCTTCGCCAACAACATCTTCTGGCCGAAGGAGCACTTCATCCGGCTGATCAGCCTCTACAGGCAGCGGTACGCCCACTACGGCCACGGCACGCCCGAGCAGGCCATCGTCGGGCTCGGCGGCCAGGCGTTCATGCGGAAGAACTCCCAGGACGCCGTACGCGAGTTCCGCCCGTACTTCGACAACGCCCCCGTGTACGGCCACGGGCCGTCGCTGGAGGAGTTCACCGCCGAGACCCCGCTCACCGTGGGCAGCCCGCAGCAGGTCATCGACAGGACGCTCGAGTTCAGGGAGTCCTTCGGCGACTACCAGCGGCAGCTCTTCCTCATGGACCACGCGGGCCTGCCGCTGAAGACGGTGCTGGAGCAGCTCGACCTGCTGGGCGAGGAGGTCGTGCCGGTGCTGCGCGCCGAGTTCGCCAAGAACCGGCCCGCCGAAGTGCCCGACGCTCCCACGCACGCCTCCCTGCTCGCCGCCAGGACCGCCGCACCCGTCACCGCCTGACCCAGCCTGAACCCTCCGGGAAGGAGACCGACCCCCATGAACCTCGTCGTCGTCACGGCGGGTCTGACCCAGCCGTCCTCCAGCCGCCTGCTCGCCGACCGGCTCGCCGCCGCGGTGGGGCGCCGGCTGGCGGCCGCGGCGGGACCGCAGCCCGCCGAGGCGGCCGCCCCGCGCGTGATCGAGCTGCGCGACCTCGCCGTCGACATCGCGAACAACGTCGTCACCGGCTTCCCGAACACCAGACTGCGCGAGGTCGTGGAGGCGGTCACCGAGGCCGACGGGCTCATCGTGGTCACGCCGATCTTCAGCGGCTCCTACAGCGGCCTGTTCAAGTCGTTCTTCGACGTGATCGACAACACCGCGCTGGGCGGCAAGCCCGTGCTCATAGCCGCCACGGGCGGGACCGCCCGCCACTCGCTGGCTCTGGAGCACGCGATGCGCCCGCTGTTCGCGTACCTGCGCGCCGTGGTCGTCCCGACCGCCGTCTACGCGGCCTCCGAGGACTGGGGCGGCGGGCAGGACGCCTTCACCGACGGCCTGGGCGAGCGCGTCGAGCGGGCCGCCGTGGAGCTCGCCGACCTGCTGCTGCACCGGGCTCCGGCGAGCCGGGCGGACGACGAGGTCGTCCCCTTCGAGCAGCAGCTGGCGGCGCTGCGCCCGCCGGCGTGACCGCCGGGCCGGTCTTCCCGCCCGGCGGCCGCCGCGCCGGTCAGCGTTTGACGCTCACCACGTCGTACGTCGTGTCGGGCGTCGGGGTCGTCGTGAAGCGGGCGTTCGGCAGGTAGAGCCGGTGCCCGTAGGCGGCGACCGTGGTCGGGACGTCGAAGCGGGAGTCGGTCAGCCGCTTGACGATCTTCCCTGAGGAGCCGTCGCGGGCCAGCCCGATGACGGCCACCGTGTTGAGCCGGTTCAGTACGGCGTACAGGGTGCGGCCGGACAGCAGCAGGCCGTCGCCGTTGGTGAGCAGCTCGCCGCCCAGGTCCACCTCCGTGGCGACGCCGCTGGACGGGTCGACCTCGAACAACTTGCCGGTGTTCGACTGGACGACCAGCAGCGACCTGCGGTCGGGGCTGGGCGCGATGCCGTTGGCGTTGTTGCCGGTCGTGTACTCGATGTCGCCGCTGAGCGGGATCCTGACGGCCTCAGCGGGCAGCGCGCCGCGGCGGCCGAGGTCCAGCTTGTACAGCACCGGGTTCGCGGAGTCCGTGAAGTACGCGGCGCCGTCCGTGAGGATCACGTCGTTGACGAACGACGTGCCGGTGGCCAGCGTGTACGACTTGATGACCGCCCCGGTGCGCAGGTCGACGACCCGGGCGTCGCCGCCCGTCCCGCCGGCCACGAACAGCCGGCCGCGCCCGTCGGTCTTGAGCCCGAGCGACGGGGTGCCGGGGCCCTCGCTGAAGACCGACCCCTTCCCCGTACGCAGGTCGGCCCGGTAGATGTCGCCGGTGGCGCGGGAGCCGAAGTAGGCGTACGGGCCTGGCCCGATCGCTATCCCCTCCGGCTGGAACCCGTCTGGCAGCGGGAACGTGCCGGGGAACTTCCCGGCGGCGGCGGCCTGCGCGGGCACGCCACCCAGCATGAGCACGATTAAGGCACCGAGTGCGGTCTTCAGGATCGCGGATCTCATGCGGCCCACGATGCCCCCGGTCGCCGTCCGCGCAAAGGCCCAGAAGATGCTTCACAGGGAGCTTTCAGGAAGGGATCCGCCCAGCCCGGCGAAACCGGTCGCGGACCGCTCGGCGAGCACACGGGACGGATCTTCACCGAGCTCATCGTCCCGTGGCTCGTCTCCGGGACTACGCGGCTCGACTCCGGGACCACACCGCGCTGACGAAACCAAAGGGGTAAGTTGTGACATAACCGAACAAACGGGGTTGATCATGTCAAACGGTGCCCGTCATGTTCTGGGAGTAGTCGCGGGCCTGCTCCTTCCTCCGCTGGTCGCCGCCGGCGTGTGGTACGGCGTGGGCGAGTTCGCCCTCACCATCCAGAGGAACGCCGAGATCTCGTGGCTCGGGCTTTCCGTGCTGGCGGTGTCGGGGCTCGTGTTCGCCTTCCTGGCCGGCTCGCGCCTGTCGCCCATCGCCTCGCTCCTCGGCGGCCTGGGGTTCACCGCCCTGGGCGTCGTACCCGTGCTGGACCTGCAGGGGATACGGATCCTGCCGGACAGATGGCTGCCCGCCGCCATGGAGTCGGGTTTCCAGACCGTGGCGTACTCGGGGGTGATGCTGTTCTTCGGCGTCGCGCTGCTGGCCGCGTCGATGTTCCCGTCGCGGTGGCGGTCCAGGGTCGAGCATTTCGACTACCTGCCCGCATACGATGCGCAGGCGCCGTACCTGCCGCAGAGCGGGCCCGAGGACGCCACGCGGCCGATGTACCGCGAATGAGGATCGCGTGGCCTGGCAGAATGCCGCCATGCGCGATTCTAAGATCGTCGACTTCCTGGCCGAGCTCGCCGACCGGGTGCCCGCGCCCGGGGGCGGCGCCACCGCGGCCCTGCACGCGGCGCAGGCCGCCGCGCTGCTCGGCATGGTCGCCCGCTACACCACCGGGGAGAAGTACACCGGCCACACCGAGACCGTCGTCACGGTGATCGCCGAGACCGACACACTGCGGGCGCGGGCGCTGAAGCTGGCCGAGGAGGACGCGGCGGCGTTCCTCGCGGTCACCGACGCCTACCGGCTGCCCAAGGGTGAGGAGCGCAGCGCGGCCATCGCCAGGGCGCTGGCCGGTGCGGCCGAGCCGCCCGCCCGGGTGATCGAGGCTGCCACGAGGCTGGTCGAGTTGTGCGAGGTGCTGCTCCCGATCGGCAACCGCAACGTCGTCACCGACGTCGCCGCCGCGGCGGAGGCGGCGCGCGCCGCGCTCACCACCGCCCGGGTGAACGTCGAGGTCAACCTCGCCGGCATCAAGGACGAGCGGCTACGCGAGGAGCTGAAACTGCGCGTCTCCGGCGTCGACGCGGCCGTCGCCAGGGCAGACTGGGTGACCGCCGAGGTACGCGAGGAGATCAACCCTTGAAGACGCTGACCGGCAAGGACCTGGCCGCCGCGATCAGAGCCCAGACCGCGGCCGAGGCGACGGCGGGCCCGCAACCGCGGCTCGCCGTGGTGGTGGCCACCGCCGACGACGCCGGTTTGTGGTACGTCCGCTCGATCGCCAAGGCGGCGGCCGGCGTGGGCATCGCCTGTGACCTGGTCGACCTGGGGCCAGACGCCCGCCCCGAGCGCATCGGCGAGACGCTGACCAGACTCAGCGCCGACCCCAACGTGCACGGCGTGATCCTGCAGACCCCGCTTCCCGCCGGCGCCTCGGCTCAGGAGCTGGCCGGGTCCATCGATCCGCGCAAGGACGTCGACGGCGCCAACCCGCTGTCGCTGGGACGGCTGGCGGCCGGGCTGCCCGCGTTCCCGCCCGCGACGGCAGCGGCCGTGATGGCCTTGCTCGATCACTACGAGGTTGATCTCCTCGGCCGGCGGGCCGTGGTGGTGGGCCGCTCGACCGTGGTGGGCAAGCCGCTGGCGCACCTGCTGCTCGACCGGCACGCCACGGTCACCGTCTGCCACTCGCGCACCCGTGACCTGGCCGCCGTGACCTCCACGGCCGAGGTGCTGGTCGCGGCCACGGGCCGGGCGGGGCTGATCGGGCCCGCGCACGTGGCGCCGGGCGCGGTGGTGATCGACGTCGGCACCAACCCCACCCCCGACGGCGGGCTGACCGGCGACGTCGACTTCGACGCGGTCGCTGGCGTGGCCGGGGCGCTGACCCCGGTGCCCGGCGGTGTCGGTCCTGTGACCACCGCGCTGCTGCTGCGTCACACCGCGAGAGCGGCCAACCTGCCGTGACCCGGCGCGCGGCGGTGGCGGGCCCGGACTGGGTGACGGCCCGCCCTGAGCGGACCAGCGGATTCCCGACTTCGGTGACGGAGGCATGCGATGGGTGACGTCCTGATCGTGCAGAACAGCGGGAGCGGTGGCCCGAGCCGGTTCGGCGGCTGGCTGGAGGACGCCGGGCTCAAACTGGACGTCGTGCTCGCCCACGAGGGCGCTGCGCTGCCCGACCGCCTCGACCACGACGCCATGATCATGCTCGGTGGCGGCTACCTGCCGAGCGAGGACGACCGGGCCCCATGGCTGGCCGGCGCCCGGCGGCTCGTGGGGCAGGCCCTTGACGAGGGCGTGCCGCTGTTCGGCATCTGCCTGGGCGGGCAGATGATCGCCGAGGTGGCGGGCGGCGAGGTGACCGGCGGCACCGGCGCGCCAGAGAACGGCAGCCTGCCCCTCACGCTCCGGCCCGAGGCGGCCACGGACCCGCTCTTCCACGGCCTGCCTCCCGTGGTGCCCGCCGTCGAGCACCACAAGGACGCCGTCACCAGGCTCCCCCGCGACGCCATTTGGCTGGCGGAGACGCGCGCCTGCCCCTACCAGGCGTTCCGGGTGGGCCCGCGGGCGTGGGGTGTGCAGTTCCACCCCGAGGTGCTGCCCGCGCGCATCCGCGAGTGGCGCGCCAATGGCTTCGACCCCGCCGAGGTGTACGCCAGAGCCGTGGCGGACGAGCCGGTCTCGACGCCGATCTGGCACCAGGTGGCCACCCGGTTCGCCGGGATCATCGCGAATACGCGTCCCAGCCGAGCTTGATCGCCACCGCCAGCCCGCAGACCGCCGCCAGGTAGCGCAGGCTGTGCCCGGGCAGCCGGCGGGCGATCTTCGGGCCGAGCCACCCCCCGAGCAGAAACCCGGCCGCCAGCGGCGCCGCCGCCGCCCAGTCGACCGGCCCGAACACCGCGAACCCGAGCGCCGCCACCGCGTTCGCCAGCCCGGACAGCACGTTCTTCATGGCGTTCAGCTTGGGCGCCGGATGGTGCATCATGGCCGCGAGCACCGCGAACAGCAGGATGCCCCCGGCCGCGCCGAAATACCCCACGTAGATCGTCACGGCGAACAACGCCACCCGCGCCGCCACCCCGTGCTCGCCGTGCACCCTGCCGGACGGCGGCCTGGCCAGCAGCAGCGCGGCCATCGCGATCAGCCAGGGCGCGATCAGCTCGAACGTCCTGGCCGGCGTCACCAGCAGCAGGAACGCGCCCGTCGCCCCGCCGAGCACGGCCAGCGGGCCGAGCCTGCGCACCCGGGCGGCCTCCTATGGCACCGCCTTCCGGGCCGGCGCCCTCCTATGCCGCCAGTGCCCGCCATGCCGGCGCCCTCCTACGCCAGTGCCGCCGCGATGGCGTGTGCCGTGGCCTGCCAGATCGGCGTGGCCGGGGTGATGACGTCGAAGTGGTCCCCCGGCAGCTCCAGGTGCGTCACCTCGTCGCCCGCCTCCCCGGCCGCCCGCGCGTAACGGCGGCCGAAGTCGATCAGGTCCAGGTCGTCGTCCGTACCCTGGACGATGAGCTGTGGCACGCCGAGCGGCAGCCGGAGCAGCGGCGACGAGGCGGCGTACACGTCGGGGTCCGCCGTGGAGGCCGAGCCCAGTGCGGCGGCGGCCGCGCCGGACCCGAGCCACCGCCGGTCGGCCTCGACCAGGTCGAGCACCCCCGCCAGCGACACGGCCAGCGCCACCCGAGCCCCGTCCGCCGCCGCCCGCAGCGCGAGCTGCCCGCCCGCCGAGTGCCCGGCCACGGCGACCCTGCCGAGATCCGGGCGATCCTCCAGGGCGGCCAGGCCGACGGCGACGTCTGCGGTGGTGGCCTGCCAGCCGTGCGGGTCGGGACTGCGGTATTCGAGGTTCCACACCGCGAGCCCGCGCCCGACCAGGTCGGCGCAGAGCGCCTCCATCAGGTCCGCCTGCCAGATCCGCCGCCAGTACCCGCCGTGGATCAGCGCCACGACCGGTGGCCTGGTCACCCCGTCGGGCACGTACAGACCGGCCCACTGGTCCGGCGACGGGCCGTACGCGATCCGGCGGGATGGGTGCCTGGCCCGGTGCACGGCATGCCGGATCCCCCAGACCAGCCCGGCGACAACCCGCCCGTGAATGTCCGTCCGCCCGGCCCTCAGCTCACCCCCTGACCATCCCCCCAAATCCACGCC
>NZ_JADOGI010000118.1 GCF_015645445.1 Nonomuraea cypriaca
AACCCCCAACCCCGAAACCCCAACCCGAATCCCCAACCCAAACCTCGCGGCTTCGCCGCCGGAGGGTAGAAAATGGGCCGATTTTCTGTCTAAGATTCAGCTATGGCGCCCTTGATAGGTGAAGAACCGCTGTCTTTGACGCAGGAGCTGGATCTGATCGCGTTTGGGCAGCGCCTTCGCCATCTGCGTAAACAGCGCGGCCTCACCTTGTCGGACCTCGGGTCGCGCGTCAGCAGGGCACCCAGCCAGCTGTCGCTGCTCGAGAACGGCAAGCGCGAGCCCAAGCTCTCGCTGCTCAAGTCGCTCGCGGCCGCCCTGGGCGTCCCCGTCGAGGAGTTGCTGCGCCGCCAGCCGCCCAACCGCCGCGCCCAGCTGGAGATCGCGCTGGAGGAGGCGCAACGCGATCCCCTCTACGCCGGGCTCGGCCTGCCCCGGCTGAAGGTCTCCGCGCGCGTGCCGAACGACGTGCTCGAACACATTCTCGGCCTGTACGGCGAACTGCGCGCCAGACAGGCCCGCGGCACCGCAACTCCGGAGGAGGCCAGAGCCGCCAACGCCGAGCTCAGGCGCAGGCAGCGCGAGGTGGGCAACTACTTCCCCGAGATCGAGCAGGCCGCCGCCCAGGCCCTCGACGTGGTCGGATACCGTACCGGTGCGCTGTCCCAGAGCACGATCCAGGGCCTGGTCACGCACTTCGGCTACACCGTGCACACCGCGCAGGACTTGCCCCGGTCCGTACGTTCCATCACCGATCTGCGCAACCGCCGCATCTACGTCAAACACGAGCAGCTCGGCATGCACACCCCGCGCACGATCCTGCTCCAGACCCTCGGCCACCTCGCGCTCGGCCACGACAAGCCGCGCGACTTCGCCGACTTCCTGCGCCAGCGCACCGAGGCCAACTACTTCGCCGCCGCCGTCCTCGTCCCGGAGAAGGCCGCCACGGTCTACCTTCAGGAGGCCAAGTCCGACCGGGCGCTGTCGGTGGAGGACCTGCGGGACGTGTTCGCGGTGTCGTACGAGATGGCCGCCCACCGCTTCACCAACCTGGCCACCCACCACCTGGGCCTCGTCTGCCACTTCGTGCGCAACGACGCCGGGGGCACCATCTACAAGGCGTACGAGAACGACGGCATCGTCTTCCCCGCCGACGAGCAGGGCGCGATCGAGGGGCAGCGGATGTGCCTGCAGTGGTCGGGGCGGCAGGTGTTCGCCTCGCCCGACCGGTTCTCGGTGTTCTACCAGTATTCGGACTCGCCCACCGGGACCTACTTCTGCGTGGCCCACGTCGATCCTTCGCGCGAACGGGACTTCGCCATCACGCTGGGGGTGCCGTACAAGGAGTCGCGCTGGTTCCGCGGCCGCGACACGACCCACCGCACCAAGTCCAACTGTCCCAACGGCGACTGCTGTCGCCGCCCGCCCGCCGAACTGGCCGAGCGCTGGGAGGGGTACGCCTGGCCGTCCGCCCGCGCCAACTCCCACGTCCTGGCCGCGCTGCCGCCCGGGTCGTTTCCCGGCGTGGACGAGGCCGACGTCTACACGTTCCTGGAACGGCACGCCGGCGCCTTCTGAGCGCCGGTTTTCCCCTTCCTGCGGTGGTCCGCCACCACCGCATAAGCTGAAATGTGGGGAAACGGGGGGAGGGGTCGCATGCTGCCTGAAGTGCGCAGATGGTTGCGGCGCCGTACTTCGTGCGCCGGGGACTGGCCGTTGCGGGACCTGCTGGCCGCCAAGGGGGAGACCACGGTCAGCGTGGTGCTCCCCGCCCGTGACGAGCGGGCGACCGTGGGTGAGATCGTCGGGGTCATCCGGCGTGAGCTGCCCGGCCTCATCGACGAGCTCGTGGTCATCGACTCGCGTTCCTCCGACGACACCGCACGGGTGGCCGCGCAGGCCGGGGCGCGGGTCCACGCGCAGGACGAGATCCTGCCCGAGCTCGAACCGCTCGACGGCAAGGGCGAGGCGCTGTGGAAGTCACTGGCCGTGACGTCCGGTGACGTTCTGGCGTTCGTCGACGCCGATATCCGGAAATTTCATGCTTCATTGGTACGCGGCGTACTCGGGCCGCTGCTCATGGATCCCACCGTCGCCTACGCCAAGGGCTGCTACGACCGCCCGCTGAACGGCGCTCCCAACGGCGGCGGCCGGGTTACCGAGCTGGTCGCCCGCCCGCTGATCAACCTGCACTGGCCCCAGCTCGCCGGCTTCGTGCAACCCCTCGCGGGGGAGTACGCCGGCCGCCGCTCCGCCCTGGAACGCGTGCCGTTCCTGACCGGCTACGGCGTCGAGCTCGGCCTGCTCATCGACCTGCTCGACCTGGCAGGGCTGGACGCGTTCGCGCAGGTGGACCTGGGCTCGCGCGAGCACGCGCCGCAGTCGACCGAGGCGCTGGGCGGCATGGCGGCGCAGATCATGCTCGCCGCCTGGTCACGCCTGTGCCGCCAGGGCAAGATCCAGCCCTGTCACGAGCCGTGCCCGCGGCTCGCGCAGTTTCAGCGGGGGCCGCGCGGGCATCACGTCCTGAGCAAGGAGGTCGGAATCTCCGAACGCCCGCCCATGATCACCATCAGGTGAGGCCGGGAGTCACCCCGCGGCACGGTCAGGCGACCGCGATGCGGGGCATCCACATCGGCTCCTTCGCCAGCTCGGCCCACACGTAACGCAGCAGCAGCCGGGTCTTGAGCTCGGCGTGCCCGGGCGAGTCCCACAGGTTGTGGATCTCGCCCGGGTCCTCCTGGAGGTCGAAGAGCTCGCCGTACTCCTGGTCCTGGTAGACCGTGATCTTGTACCGGTCGTCCACGTACGTTCTGAGATTGAGCGTGCTCGGCTGGTGATGGAACTCCACGATGGTGTGGTCCCGCGCGGCCTGCCTGGTGCCCTCCCACACGTCGTGCTGGTCCACCCCCGTCATGATCCCCGGGATGGGCTCACCGAGGAAGCCGAGGAACGTGGGCGCGAGGTCGGCGGTGGACTGGATGGCGGCACTGGTCCGGCCGGCCGGCACCCGGCCCGGATACCTGGCGATGAACGGCACCCTGATCAGGTCCTCGTAGTGGAAGGGCCCCTTGGCCTGCAGCCCGTGCTGGCCGAAGAAGTGCCCGTGGTCGGTCGTGAACACCACGATCGTGTCGTCTGCGAGGCCCAGCTCGTCCAGCCGGTCGAGGATGCGGCCGACGTACTTGTCGAGCAGGCTGACCATGCCGTAGTAGGTGGCCACCAGCTTCCCGCGGTCCGCGTCGTCGCGCAGATGGGAGTGCAGCCCGTGGCTCATGTGCCCGGACTCGGGCGATCCGAAGCCGGGCTCCGCCAGTTGGGTCATGCCGAAGTGCGGCGGGTTGCGGTCGTGCTCGCCGGGCGTCGGCTCGGGGATCGTCAGCTCGTCCGGGTCGTACATGGTGTCCCACGGCTCGGGCGCCAGATACGGCGGGTGCGGGTCGAAGAAGCTCGACCACAGGAAGAACGGCTCCCCGGCGGCCGCGTATTCGCCGAGCAGCCGGTTGCTGCGCTCGGCGATCCAGGCGTCGTAGTGGAACTCCTCGGGTATCGACCAGGAGAACTCCGCGCCTGAGTCCATGCTCCCGGTCGGCGGCAGGAAATGCTCCCGCCACCCGGCGAAGCCGCGTTCCTCCATCCAGAGCGCGTAGTGCTGGCCGACGTGCGCCTCGTTGGTGTGGTTGCGCGCCAGCTCCACGTGCTGGAAGCCGTAGAACGGGCCGTGGAAGCCCTTCCAGAACGCGAGATCCTGGAGCAGCGGGTACGCTTCCAGCGAGCCGTGCTCCTCCGTGCCCGCGAGCGGCTGAAAGTGCGCCTTGCCCACCAGGGCGGTGCGGTAGCCGAGGCCCTGGAGGCGGTCGCCGATGGTGGGCGCCGACTCGGGCAGCTTGGTGCCCAGGCTCCACGCACCGTGCTGGCTGGGGAACTGCCCCGTGATCATCGACGCCCGCGTCGGGGTGCAGGTGGGGTTCGGGCAGTACGCGCGGGTGAACCTGGTCCCCTGGGCGGCCAGCCGGTCCAGGTTCGGTGTGCGCAGCTCCGGGTTGGCGACCCCGATGGTGTTCCAGTGCTGCTGGTCGCTGGTGATCAGCAGGATGTTGGGTCCGGTCATCGGGCGCTCCTTCGCTGTGACGTCACGCCCGCGCGTTCCGCCTCGATCTCTTCGAGCGGCCTGCCCGCGGTGTCCGGCATGAAGAAGAACCCGACCACGCCGGAGACCACCACGAACAACGTCAGCGCCGTCGCGACGCCGGTGATCCCGGCGCCCGCGATGGCCGGTACGGCGAAGCTCCACACGCCGAGCAGGATGCGCGCGACGCCGAACGTGAGGCCCTGCGCGGTGCCGCGCAGCATCGTCGGGAACAGCTCCTGGCTGAAGGTCTTGTAGCTCAACTCGCCGGCCAGCTTGGAGCTGACGGCCCACAGGACGATGCTGAGCTGCGCGGCGACGAGGCCGTACGGGGTGAACAGGAACATCCCGTAGGAGATGATCCCCAGCACCGAACCGATCCCCATCATCACCCTGCGCGAGGAGGTGCCGCGGTCGATGAACCGCATGACGACCAGCAGCGTCGGCACGCCGAAGAGCAGCCCGATCAGCGTGGTCAGAATGCTCACGTCCCGCCCGCCCGCGCCGAGCGTCTCCACCAGGTACGGCGTGAACGCCCCGATCGTGCCCGCGGCCAGATTCCAGAACGTGTAGAAGATCCCGGTGTAGGCGAGCGCGCGCAGGTTCGGCCCGCTCAGCAGCGCGCGGAGCTGCCTGGCCGAGGCGAGCGTGGTCTCGGAGGCCGCCCGCCACACGGCCGACTCGGTCATCCCGCGGCGCATCGCCCAGGTGATCAGCGCCACGACGACGAGGTGCAGGAAGACGATGCGCACGCCGAGCAGCCCGAGCGGGTCGAGCGCGTACGCCAGGGCGAGCACCACGGAAGGGCCGAGCACCCAGGCGATCTGCGTGAGGCCGAGCAACTTCCCCCTTGCCTTGGCCGGGGCCAGCTCGCCCACCAGCGCGAGCGAGGTCGGCACGTCGGCGCCGACGGCCAGTCCGGCGACGAAGGTGCCGGCGAGCAGCATCGCGGGATGGATCGACAGCGCCACGAGCAGCATTCCCGCGGCGAAGACCAGCAGGTCCCACTGGTAGATGCGCTTGCGGCCGAGCTTGTCGCCCAGGCGGCCGCCGACGAAGGCGCCGAGGCCGCAGCCGATGGCGTTGGGGCCGAGTGCGGCCAGCAGGCCCACCATGCCTTCGCTCAGCCCGAACTCGGTGCGGAAGAGCGTCAGGCCGGTGCTCACCGCGGAGATGGAGCCCGCGTCCAGGTAGGAGGCCATCCCGGCGAGCGCCGTCCACCTCCATTGCCGGCGGGTGACCGGTGCGGGGGTGGTCATACGAGTCTCCGGGGGGTAGCTCGTTCAAACGGATTCAACCGTGCTACACCATTTTTGGACAGCTTTGCAACGTTTGAAACATATGCCGTCTTCAACCCCGCATGTCCCGCTCGCCGGCGCACGAAGGTGACCCGGGATGTCGCGCTCGCCGGTGCCCTGGTCGTCCTTCCCGGGTGTGCGCGTCAGCTCCTGACGCTGCGGCCCTCCGCCCGGGTGAGGCTGATCGTGCCGCTGGTGCCGCGTACGCCGAAGCCGTAGCGGTACTCCTGGCGCGCCTCCGGGGACGCCAGCAGGCCGGTGATGAGGGCGGTGTGCAGCCGGCGCCACTTTCCCAGGTGCTCGACGTAGGAGGCGATCTCGTCGCCGGACAGCATCAGGGCGAACCGGTCTCCCTGGCTCAGCCTGAGCGGTATCTCGATGGGCACCTCGCGGAAGCGTCCCCCCACCCGGACGTCGAACCCGGTGGTCCCCCGGGTGTTGTTGTACCAGCCGGTGACGTAGTCGTCCCCGTCCTTCACCCAGCCGGCGAAGATGCTGTCCTCCTGCTCGCCGGTGCCGGCGAACGTACCGGGGGTCAGCACGATGACGGCCTGGTCTGAGGAGAGCACCCCGCGCCCGGCCATCAGGCCGAAGAACGGCGCCTCGGCGCTCGCGGCGAACCTGCCTCCGCCGACGTTGATCGCCGGCATGGCCTCTTCGGAGAACGGCCGGTAGGTGGCGTACTGGCGGGAGGTGTCGCCGGCGAACCGGTCGTCCACGTCGACCCTCCCGAACGTCGCGAGGTCGAGGCTCGGCCCCGGCTCCAGGCGGGCGCGAGGCGCGGCCACGCCGCTCGCGACCGGACGGGCCGCCTCGTTCCGGGTGCCGAGCCAGGACGGCGCGACCAGCACGCCCGCCGTCATGAGCAGCGCCGCGGCCACGGCCACCACCGCGATCTTCATCCCCTTGGAGGGCCCGCGCCCGGCACGTGCGTGATCGGCCGACGGCCCGGTCGGCACGGCGTCCTGCCCGCCGCTCACCCTGACCGGACCCGGGGGCGCGGCACCCAGGTCGACGATCGTGTGCCCACCGGGCCCGTTCGGCATGGCACGGCCGTTGCCGCCCCTTGTGAGCTCGCGGAGCAGCCAGGTGGCGGCCGGGCGCGCCGCGGGATCCTTGGCCAGGCAGGCGGCCAGCAGCGGGCGCAGCGGGCCTGGCACGCCAGAGACGTCGGGCTCGCCGTGCAGGATGGCGTGCAGGATCGCGGGCACCGCCGAGCCTGGGAACGCGGTCCGCCCGGTCGCGGCGAAGACCATCGTGCCGGCCCACGAGAACATGTCGGAGGCCGGGGAGAGCGGCTGGTCGGTGAACTGCTCCGGGGGCATGTACGACGGCGTGCCCTGCACGTGGGCGCTGCTCGTCACGTGATCGAGCGCGCGGGCGATGCCGAAATCGATCACCACGGGCCCCTCGGGGCCGAGGATCACGTTGGCCGGCTTGAAGTCGCGGTGCACGACTCCGGCGGCGTGGATCGAGGCCAGCGCGGTCAGCGCGGAGACCGCCAGCCGCTCCAGGCCGCTGCCGGTCCGCGGTCCGTCGCGCTTGACCAGTTCGTCCAGGGACGGGCCTGGGACGTACTCGCTGACGATGTACGGCCGCTCGTCCACGAGTCCCGTGCCGAGGACCCTGGCCGTGCAGAAGGCGGCGACGCTCGCCGCCACCTCCGCCTCACGCAGGAACCGCCGCCGCGTCTCAGGATCGGCCGCCAGCCGCGCGTGCAGGACCTTGATCGCCACGCGCGCCCCGCCGGGCGACTCGCCCAGGTAGACCACGCCCTGGCCACCCTCACCCAGCCGTGCCACGATCTTGTGGTCACCGAGCTCCCGGTATTCCGGCGCGCGATGAACGGTCACAGCAATTACCCCGTATGGTCGGACGATCTCTATGGGCGATCAGGCTAGTCGCAAGGAGCGGCGAGAACGACGATTCCCCACATATATCTCTCGGCGCCCGCCCCGCGCCGATCTCACCGGCGACCGCCCGCCGTACCGTTCCGCTACAATTTGTTGGTCGGCTGTAACGGAATGTGACTTCGCGGCGGCACTTAGTGCGATCGTGAGCAGAAGATTCTCCATCAGATGTGATTAGGCCCTCCTCTATCGGCGTAACTCGGGTTACATTCACGTTAATTTGCCCTCTCTTATCCCCCGAGTACACCGAAGGGAGAGGCATGAGAATGAGAGCATTGATCGCGGCCATGGCTGCCGCGGCGATCCTCATGCCGACCACCGCGCACGCCACCGCGGTCACCACCACTGGGACCACCGGTGCCGTGGCTCCGCCGCCCGACGACCAGTTCCAGAAGGTCACGCTCAACGACCACCCGGGCGAGCCGATGGACCTGGCCGTCTTGCCGGATTCGAGAGTCCTGCACACCACCCGGAGCGGTGACGTCTGGCTGCACGATCCGAAGACCGGCCTCAACACGCTGGCCGCGCAGCTCGACGTCTACCGGCACGACGAGGAGGGCCTGCAGAGCATCGCCCTCAGCCCCGGCTTCGGCAGCGGCTCCAAGAAGGACGACTGGGTCTACCTCTACTACTCCCCGCCGCTCGACACCCCGATCGACGACCCGGCCACGCCGGACGTCAACGAGGGCGACGCCCCGACCACCGGCGCGCCGGCGGACTTCGAGCCGTTCAAGGGGCTGATCCGGCTGTCCAGGTTCCGCTTCGCGGGCTCCACCCTCGACCTGGACACCGAGCAGCGCATCCTCGACGTGCCGGTGGACCGCGGCATCTGCTGCCACGTCGGCGGCGACATCGTCTTCGACGCGGCCGGCAACCTCTACCTGTCGACCGGCGACGACACCAACCCGTTCTCCTCCGACGGCTTCAACCCGATCGACGAGCGGGCGGACCAGAACCCGGCGTTCGACGCCCAGCGCAGCTCAGGCAACACCAACGACCTGCGCGGCAAGGTGCTGCGCGTCAAGCCCGGCACGCACGGGTCCTACACGATCCCGCGCGGCAACCTCTTCCCGCGCGGCACGGCGAAGACCCGGCCGGAGATCTACGCGATGGGCCTGCGCAACCCGTTCCGCATCGAGCTGAACCGGTCCACCGGGGACCTCTACGTGGCCGACTACTCGCCCGACGCGGATGAGGCCGATCCCGCCCGCGGCCCGGCGGGGGTCGGCAAATGGACCGTGATCCGTAAGGCCGGCAACTACGGCTGGCCGTACTGCGCGACGGCGCGGCTGCCGTACGTGGACTACGATTTCGCGACCGGCGAGTCCGGCGAGCCGTTCAACTGCGCCGCGCCCGTCAACGAGTCGCCGCGCAACACCGGCGCGCTCAAGCTGCCACCGGTCGTTCAGCCGGACGTGTGGTTCTCCTACGGGCCGTCGCAGGAGTTCCCCGAACTGGGCACCGGCGGCATCGGGCCGATGGCCGGCCCCGCGTACGACTTCGACGCCCGCGACACGCGCGGCCGCAATCCCGTGGCGTGGCCGAAGTACTTCGACGGCGTCCCGCTCTTCTACGAGTGGACCCGCGACTACGTCAAGGCGTTCCACCGCGACGGGCGGATCGAGAGCGTGCTGCCCTCGTTCGTCTTCGACAACCCGATGGACATGGAGTTCGGCCCCGACGGCGCGCTCTACGTGCTGGAGTACGGCGACGGCTATTTCCAGGAGAACGAGGAGGCCCAGCTCGCGCGCATCGACTACATCGGCCACACCGGCAACCACACCCCCGTCCCCGCCGCCGCGGCGTCGGTGACCGCCGGGCTCGCGCCGCTCAGCGTCGAGTTCACCAGCGAGGGCACGAGCGACGCCGACGGCGACAGGCTCAGCTACGCGTGGGACTTCGACGCCGACGGCACGGTCGACTCCCGCAGCCCGCAGGCCTCGTACACCTATGAGGAGGACGGCATCTACAACGCCACGCTCAAGGTCACCGACGGCGACGGCATGTCGGCGGCGGCGTCGGTGCGGATCGCGGTCGGCAACGCCGCGCCGGTCGTGGAGCTGATCAGGCCGGCCGACGGTACGGCGTTCAGCTTCGGCGACGTCGTCGAGTTCGAGGTGCGGGTCACCGACGACCAGGAGGTGGACTGCGCCAACGTGACCGTGGACTACATCCTCGGCCATGACGATCACGGCCATCCGCAGACCACCGCCCGCGGCTGCACGGGGTCCATCCAGACCACCGAGCCGAGCGGGCACGACCCGGAGACCGACGAGCTCGCCGGCGTCTTCGTGGCCGGCTACACCGACCCAGGTGAGGACGGCCTGCCCCCGCTGACCGGCAGCGACAGGGTCGAACTCCAGCCCACCCGATAGGAGATCTGCCATGTGTTACGGCTACGGTCCCAGCAGGCGGTCCCTGCTCGCCGCGGGCCTCGGTCTGGGGGCGGCCGCCTTCGCCGTCTCGGCCGCGCCCGCCGCGGCGGCGCCGCACCGCCCCGGCAAGCGCCGCGTCCCGCCCGGCCAGATCAGCATCCAGCTCTATTCGGTCCGCGACGACCTGGCCCAGAACTACGACGCCACCCTCGCCTACGTGGCCGAGACCGGCTACCCGAAGGTGGAGCTGGCGCTCGGCTACTTCGGCCGTACGGCCGGGCAGTTGCGCGCGTTCCTCGACGGGCTCGGCGTCCACGCCTCCTCCAGCCACGACGACATCAGCGCCGACGACGCCGCGCTGGAGACGAAGATCGCCAACGCGGTCACCCTCGGCCAGAAGTTCATGGTCGTGCCCTACCTCAACTCCACCAGCGAGGACCAGTGGAAGGCGTGGGCCGAGCGCATGAACGTCGAGGCGGCGGCCGCCCGCTCGGCCGGCCTGCGCTACGGCTACCACAACCACGCCCACGAGTTCACGACCGACCTCGGGGGCGGGAGGACGCCCTGGGACGTGCTCACCTCCGAGCTCGATCCCCGCCTGGTCCATCTGGAGATCGACATCTACTGGGCGGTCACCGGCGGCGTCGGGCGCGGCGTCTCCGACCCGGTGCGCTTCGCGCTCGACGTCATCCGCCGGGCGCCGCAGCGCGTGCTGCAGTTCCACGTCAAGGATCGGCATCTCGACGGCGACATGGCCGACCTCGGCACCGGGACGATCGACTTCAGGCGGATCTTCGACGAGCACCGTGTGCAGGAGTACATCGTCGAGAACGACACCCCCGACGTGACTCCGCGGCGTACCACGGAGGTCGGATACGACTATCTGCGCAACCTGAGGTTCTAGGGAGCACGTGAGCCCTCACCCCGAGGGCTCACGTCTTCTCCGCGTGCCGTCAGACGAGGTAGCGCAGCCACAGGTACGGCGCGACCAGGGTGACCGTGACCACCGTGACGATCAGGCCGTACTTGGTGAACTGCCAGAAGCTGATCGGCGTGCCGTTGCGGGCGGCGATGCCGAGCACGACGACGTTGGCGGCGGCGCCGACGGCGGTGGCGTTGCCGCCGAGGTCGGCGCCGAAGGCCAGCGCCCACCACAGGACCTGCTGGCCGCCGTTGGCGCGTACGAGTTCCTCGACGATCGGGCTCATGGTGGCGACGTACGGGATGTTGTCCACGATGGCCGACAGCACGCCGGAGACGCCGAGCAGCCCCAGGGTGGCCAGCTCCGGCCGGCCGGACGTCGCGGCGACGGCGGCCTCGGACAACTGACCGATGACGCCGGTCTCCACCAGCGCGCCGACCATGACGAACAGCCCGGCGAAGAACACCAGCGTGGGCCACTCCACCTCGGCGATGGCCTGTTCGGTGGTCACCTTGGTGGCCGCGACCAGGACGCCGGCGCCGAGCAACGCGACGACCGACGGCTCGTAGTGCAGGACCGGGTGCAGCACGAACGCCGCCATGACCAGCGCGAGCACGGCCAGCGACTGCCACAGCAGCCGCCGGTCGGCGATGGCCTCCCGCTCGTCCAGCGCCATGATCTCGCCGGCGCGTTCCGGGTCGTAACGGAACGACCGCCCGAACATCAGCCAGCACAACCCCACGAACACCGCCATCAGCACGATGACCATGGGCGCCATGTGGATGAGGAAGTCGTTGAAGTTCAGGCCGCCCCGGCTGGCGATGATGATGTTCGGTGGGTCGCCGATCAGGGTGGCCGCCCCGCCGATGTTGGACGCCAGCGCCTCAGCGATCAGGAACGGCGCGGCGTTCACGGCGAGCCGCTCGCACACCAGGAACGTCACCGGCGCGATCAGCAGCACGGTGGTGACATTGTCCAGCAGCGCCGAGGCGACCGCGGTGATGAGGACGAGCAGCACCATCAACCGGAACGGCCGCCCACGAGCCCGCTTGGCGGCCCAGATCGCCAGGTATTCGAAGACGCCGGTCTGTTTGAGCACGCCGACGATGATCATCATGCCGAGCAGGAGGAAGATGACGTTCCAGTCGATCCCGGAATGCTCGGAGAAGAACGCCGCCCCGGCGTCGGTGGCGTGGATCAGCAGCATGATCCCCGCGCCGCCGAGCGCGGCCGCGACCCGGTGCATCTTCTCGGTGGCGATCAGCGCGTACGCGGCCAGGAACACCGCCACGCTGATCCAGGAGAGCACGCTCACGAGACGGGCACCGGCGTCGTCAGCATACAGAGCCGGATCGTGGAAGCCGGGCCGGCAACCAGGTCATGGGCACGCACGGGGGCACATCCTTCACCAAAGGGGACAAACACCTGCCGACCAGACTTCCCGGCACACCTGTACCCAACGTATCAAGAGCCGCAAACATGACAAATGCCCGGATGGGCAGCTCGCGGCCGGGTTCCGGTGATCTTCCGTCGACGGGAGCGTCAAGAAAGCGTCTGTGCCCCGGCGAACGGGCGGCTGTTATGGTAGGCGCCGGTGCGCCGGGAAGTCTGGTCGGCAAGGTTCATGCCGTATGCCCGACTGGAGGCGTTCGTGACCCGTTCTTCGTGGTGCCGTCGATGAGCACGTTATTGACGGCGTTCGCGGGCGTGCTGCTGCTCGCCGTGCTGCTGTCGAGCTTGGCCCACCGCACCATCCTGTCCACGGCGGCGCTGTTCCTGGTGGCCGGGTTCGTGCTCGGCGACGGGGTGCTGGGCGTGGTCTCGTTGCGGCCGGACGACGACCTCGTGTCGACGCTCGCCGAGCTGGCCCTGTTCACGGTGCTGTTCACCGACGGCATGCGGGTGGGCTGGGCCGAGCTCCGCAGCGCCTGGCGGCTGCCCGGCCGGGCGCTCGGCTGGGGGCTGCCGCTCACCCTGGTCATCACCGCCGCCGGCGCGCACTACCTGGTCGGCCTCGGCTGGATCGAGTCGCTGCTGATCGGCGCGGTCCTGGCGCCCACCGACCCCGTCTTCGCCGCCGCCCTGGTGGGCAACGAGAAGGTGCCGCCCCGGCTGCGGCAGCTCCTCAACGTCGAGTCCGGCGTCAACGACGGGCTGGCGCTGCCGTTCGTCATCCTGTTCCTGGCGGTCGCGTCCGGTTCGGAGGACCTGCACCTCGGCGAGCTGGGCACCGAACTCGGCCTCGGCGTCCTCATCGGAGTCGTCATCCCGTGGCTGGCGATCAAGCTGGAGCAGACCCGCTGGTTCTCCGCCTCCACCCCGTACGAACCGCTCAACGCCCTGGCCATCGGCCTGCTGGTGCTCGCGGTCGGCAAGGCCACGCACGGCAACCTGTTCCTGGCCGCCTTCTCCGCCGGGATCACCGTGGCGACCTTCGGGCAGCGGCAGCGGGAGTCGTTCGAGCACTTCGGCGAGCTCATCGCCGAGCTCTTCAAGCTGGCCGCGCTGCTGGTGTTCGGCGCGCTCATCACACCGGCGCTGCTCGGCTCGGTCGGCTGGCGTGGCTGGCTGTTCGCCGTCCTCGCCCTGGTGCTCGCCCGCCCGATCGCCATCTGGCTGTCCTTCCTGCGCTCCGGGCTGTCGGTGCGCGAGCAGGCGGCGGTCGCCTGGTTCGGCCCCAAGGGCTTCGCCTCCGTCGTCTACGGCCTGCTCGTGCTCGGCTCCGGCATCGCCACCGCGCAGGGCGTCTTCGAGCTCGTGGCCGTGACGATCGTCCTGTCGATCCTGCTGCACTCCTCCACCGACATCGTGGTGGCCCGGGGTTTCGACGAGGAGCGCGACGTCCCAGCCTGGTTCGGCCTCACCCGCCGGCTGCGCGGCAACGGCCGCGAAGAGACCGAATGAGGGGTCTCTGCCCTGTTAGTAAACAGGTGCGCGATCGGCCCGGTTCTTCTATGTTCGGTCTGACCATGCGCGTCCCCCAAGGAGAGTTCGCTGTGAAGAGGCTTCTCGAAGGAACCGCTCTGCGCACCGGTGTCGTCGCCTTTCGAGCCGTGGGTAAGAGGTGCTGACTCACGGTCACGACGACCCGGGCCGGTCGGGAGGACCGCCCGGGTCGCGGTACGAGCCGGTTCGATCAAGGTCAGCCGAGGTAGCCGACCGCGGAGTCGAGGCTCCAGCCGGGCTCGTTCTTGATGATCGCGTCCTTCTGGGCGGTGGTGACGATACGCCACCCTGGGTGAACGGCGGCGGCTGGCTCAGCGTGGACGGGTGGCGGGTCGACTGATCTACCGCGACCTCGACCGCGTGCACCGGATCTTCGACAACCGTCGAGCAGCCGGCCTCGCGGCTGAAGCCGATCTCGCCCGCGCTCAGGACCGGTCTGCCGCTGGCACATGCGACATGCTCGCCGCGGCGGGGCGCCAAGCGACGAGGACACCGTCCTCGTTATCGCCCACTGGCAGTGCGCCGGACAGGGCCGTTCGGCCGGCGACGCGTTCCTCACCGCAGCCGTCACCGGCACCTCTTCGGGAGGGAGACGCACGAACGACCGCATGGCGGATTCGGGCCGTCCCCGAAAGCCGCTGTTACCCTGACCGCATGCGGATCAGGAGTGGCAAGCGACTCCCCGGCACATGCATCGGCGCGGCACGAGCCGACCGCCATCGTGAGCCGTGGCCGACGTGGACTCGCTGACCTGGACACAGGATCGCCATTTGATCCCGACACGTATGCCGCTGGGGCGCGCCTGTGGCTGCATGGGCGGGATAGCGGTCGGCAGCGCGGTGGCGGTGGTCCTTTGCCTGGGGCTGGGGCTGTCGTGGTGGTGGGGCCTTGCGGCATGGGCGGCGGCCTTTGTCCTCAGCGCGATGATCGGCCGTGCCCTCAAGCGACAAGTCCTGTTGGAACGCGTGGAGTTCACCCGATCTCAGGTGTCCCTGACGGGTCCGTCTTCCTGCTCCGTTGTGGATATCGACACGGTGATCGAGGTCAACGTCATGCACACGGGCGAGACCGCCGACAGCCGATCCACCACGCTCCAACTGAGATTTGGCAGGTCGAACCGGCTGATCAAGACGGTGAGCCTCACGAATCGCCATGACCCCGCTCTGGCGAGCAGGCTGGCTCAGCTACTCGGACCTGGGATCCGGATTCAGGAAAGCACGACGAACATCGTGCGGGAACCCTGAGCAGGCTCTGCGACGGCCTGGCGCTCCTACCGCTTTAACAAGCCACAAATTGGCAACAATAGGAAGGCCCTTGGCAGCAGGAGGCAGGATGCGCAAATGGTTCAAAAGGGATGGAAATGCCGACGACAAAGCCCAGCACAAGCGTGCACAGGTGGCCTGGGAAACGGCGAACCGTCTGTTCGAGCAAGGCAACGTGCAAGACCTGGCGGCCCCTCTGCGTGAGGCCGCCGAACTCGGACACACTGAGGCGATGACCAACCTCGGGGTGGTGCTGCACCAGGAGGGGCGCGACGCCGAGGCTGAACAGTGGTGGCAGCGCGCGGCCCGCCAGGGCAGCATCGACTCCATGTACAACCTGGGCAACTTCTGCATGAAGAACCGCCGGGTGTTGGACGGCGAGCGCTGGCTCGCGCGCGCCGCCGAGGCCGGACACCTGCAGGCCATGAGCGACCTGGGCGTGTTCCTCTTCCAGGCAGGCCAGGTGTCCGACGCCAAGGATCTGTGGACGCGTGCCGCCAGGCAGGGCAACGCAGCCGCGGCCCGGAACCTCGAGGTCTTTCGCGTGGCCGATGCGGCCCTGAAGGAACCTGATCGCAGAGGTCGGAACCGACGGCCGCGCTGACCGTCCCTGGCCGGCATGTGCCGGCGGCCAGCCCGCGCCAGGCCGCATGCCGTACGAGATCAGCGCCATCGTCTCCTCCATCGGAGACACCGTGTCTGCCGATAATGTCGTCCGCACAGGTCATCCAGCCTGCCGCGCTCTGATGGGGCTACCGCCCCACGGTCCGGCGCGCGGGGCCGCCGGCGCTGCGGGGCACGATGGGGACCAGGCCGATGGCACTGAGCACGGCGACCACCCCGTTCTCGATCCGCTGGCCCGTGGACGGAGAGTAGCCGGGGCCGCTGCAGAGGCCGTCCCGGCACACGGTGGGTGGTGTGCTGGAGCACCCTGTGGCCACCAGGACGGCGGCGGCTGCGGCGGCCAGTCGGAGTCGGGGCATGGCGGCCCTTCCGGTCGATGTCTGGGTGCTCTATGGTGCCGTAGTCATACGAGCCTTGGGAGGGTGGACGAGCGGTGGATGAGCTGCGTAGGGCCGATCGCGGGCTCCGGATCGCCCGGGCGGTCATGTTCGCGCAGGCCGCGGCCTCGCTCGGGATCTGGATCGTACAGCTGCTCACGATCGTCAGTCGGCTCGAGCACAACCAGGCCGTGCCCGGTTCGGTGTGGCTCGTGGCGGTCGTCAACCCGGTTATCGCCGTGCTCGCCGCCATCGCCGCGGCGTTCCTGTTCACCCGCTCGTGGGCCCGGCCGCTGAGCGTGGCCGTGGAGTGCGTCGGGTGCTTGGGGGCGCTGATCAGCGTGATCAACGGCTTCTACCAGGCCGTGGTCGCGATCGCTGTGGCGGTCGCAGTGATCAGGCTGATCATCAGGTACGAGAAGGTCGTTCCGCCGCTTGATCTCGACACGCACGACCACGACGACCAACCACCCCAGGCCACCGAATCCGCCAAGTAGTGCGAACAACCCCGCTACGCCGGCGCCACGGTGTCCGACATCCCGAGCGGCCCCAGGATCAGCCGCTGCAACTCCTCGGCGAACGAGCGTCCGGTGACCTTCTCGATCAGCATCCTGGCCAGCACGTAGTTGGTGTTGGAATAGCTCCAGTCCGTCCCCGGCTCAAACCGCACCGGCTTGGACAACGCCAGCCTGTCCGGTGCCAAAACTCGCTCGTAGCGCTGGCCTGCGGTTTCGCACTGCTCGTGGGAAAGCGCCGGCGACTGGACGAACTGCCGGTAGCTGCGCAACACAGGAACAAGCCCTCCGTTCCGGCAGGGGAGCGGAGGGCTGTCAATCGCCTGCAGCGCGGTGGCCAGGCGCTCACGCTCGCCCGGCGCCAGGCCGCTCTCGCCCAGCTGGTGGGCGAGCAGGTCCTTCCCCAGGAAATCGCTGTGTTGCGGCAGGTCGTGTTGTGATCGTCCTGTAGAAATGTTGCGGGCGTCGACAGCTCTGCCGAGATGAAGGCCCTGCGCGGACATAATGCGCATCTCGACCCGCCCGTGCGATCTCGTCTTTTATCGAGCACCTTCGGCCCTCCGCTGTGGCGGCCGGTCGGCCGCGTTTTCGGCCTATCCAAAAAAGTTCCGCCAGTGTGCACTTCGACACAGACTCGCGAGTCTGACCGCCGCAAGAGTGGACCACGAAAGGCCAGACGCCCAAACGTCGGAACAACGGGCCGGGCGATGCACTCTGACAAGCAGGCCCGCCGTCACTTTATGAGTCACTACACCATGACGTCGATCACCAGGACGATGGCCGTCTTCGGCACGAGCGCCGCCCTGGCCAGTGGTCTCCTGGCCACCGCTCTGATGAACGGTGCGGCCCAAGCCGCCTCCCTCTCGGTGGTGGGGACCGCAGGGCCGGCGAGCGCTCACCCGTACGACGGAAAGGATCCCTACAGCAGCGGGTGCGCCAAGACCAAGGTGAACACCGGGAAGAAGGCCTCGCTGAAGAACGAGGTCGGAGACCACCTGGGCGCGATCCGGCTGTTCTACTCCCGTCACTGCGGAACCAACTGGGGCGAGGTGTCGGTCGCCACGAGCGGTACCGGCACCATCACGGTCTACACCAGCACCAAGAGCAGATCCTTCACCTATCGGCCCGGGAATGGCGGGCACCACTGGGGCAACATGGTCTACGCCCCCAGCGGCGTCTGCGCCAAGGCCACGGGCACGGTGACAGCCGGGATCGGCCGCGCCAACAAGGGCAGCGGCACCACACCGAAGGCCTGCGACTAGGCCACGCCCTTCGGCCGGCGGGGTTCCGGAAGACGATGGCCTGCCCGCCGGTGGCCCGGTTCCGCCGATGCGGCCGCCGCGGGCCGGACCTCTACGCATACCTGAACGTCGCCGCGCTGCGTGGCCTGACCGATCCGCAGTGGACGGACCAGCTGTTTCTCCCCCTCGACCGGCGACTGAGTCGCAGCGGGTGGTCTTCGACTCCGTGATCACTCGCGTCCTTTCAAGATCATACCGATGGAGGAGATACGTCCGCCAATTTGGTCAACAGGCGGGGTTTGATCCGGCTCGACCCACCGTCGCGCCGACCCGAGAGAAGAAGGAGGAAACGCTGTGCGTATCGGGATCAAAGGGAGCGCACTCGTGCTGGCCGGCACCCTCGCTGGAGTCGGCTTCGCGGGCACCGCAGGCGCCAACGCCGACGGACTCACAACACCAGCCGCGCAGTCCGAAAGCCCGGCGCGCAAGGCCGGTACGATGATCCCGTGCTACGACATCTGGGTCAACGATGTCGGCTTCTATCGAAGCGTCAAGATCAAGAGCAAGTGTGGGCAGACGAATCAGGTGAGGGCGACGATCTCGTCATGGCCCGATGGACCGTGCTGGACCATTCGGCATGGCGAGTCAAGGACCCACTACTACAGGGAGCCCGGCACGTTCTACAACCTCAGGGCTTGTTGACGACCTTCCAGGGATGGGTCTGCTGCGCCAGGCGTTATAGCCCCAGCTCGTGAAGCTGGGCGGGCCGCAGTGGCCGCCAGCCGCCGCTGAGTTTGGCGAGTTCGGCTTCGATGTCGACGTTGATGACGCCGAAGAAGTTGATGTTGTCGGAGTGGCCGGGTGAGATGTGTGCCAGAACCTCATCGGGAACCGCGCGGCCGTCGGCCCGCAGCTGCTGGACGGCCAGGGTGTAACACTCGGTCGTCCACGTCACCACGGCGTTGGTCAACACAGTCAGGCACCAGGCCTGTTCGGTTTGCTGGATCAGGTGCGGCCCGTCGGCGCACCACGCCGTCGGTCACCCTCAAAGCCCCGGCGCCGTCACGGCGGGCGGCCGGGACCGCCTGTTGCTCACGTCGCGCTCGCAGGTCCAGATGCGCCTGTAGGAGCTGGCGCAGCAGCTCCCGCCCTTGCTCGTGGAGCATCTCCTCCAGCCGATCGTGCGTCAGCCTCACGCTCGCGGGGTCGGTGAGCCGTCCGATCAGACAGTCAAAGGTCTCCTTCGCGGCCACAAAGCAGTCAGTCGGCGTGACTGTGTCGTACGTACGGTTCCACCACGGGCTCTTCCTTCGCGGTTCGGGCAGGTTGGCACCCCCGAACCTGACGGCGGAAGAGCCCCTCCCGCAGTCACCTGTCCGGTGACGAGGCGATGCCATCTGTCGGTTGCAGTTGAAGGTGTTGGTGTTCACGTGTTGCTGTCGGTACTGGTGCCAGTGTTCAGGTTGAGTCGGGTCTTGGTGCTGCAGAATGCCGGCCATGACGGCTTTGCGCGTGACGGCCGGCGGGATGGATGCTCCGCCCCGTTGGCAGAGTCTCGGGGCGGAAGCGTGAGGTGGCGGCTCGCAGCCTCAACCGTTTGCGCGCTGGTCGCTGCGGCTGTGGCCGCCGTGCAGGTCCTCGCCGCGGATCGCTTCGGCATCAATCAGTGGACGACCGAAGCGGGCCCGTTCGATGAATACATCGACTGGGACCACGCGGTGACCCGTTCCACGTGGTATCCGGCCGCGTCCACACTGGTCGCCTCCGCGATCACGTACCGCGTGTTCCAGCGTGCGCCGTGGTCCTGGCTGTGGCTGCCGCCGGCGGCTTGGCTCGGCTCCTGCCTGACCGCTGCCCCGCTTCTGTACGGCCTGGCATCCGCAGCGCCGGAAGACGCCCTCAACTCCAGCCCATCCGAGGTGGCCTGGGCGACGATCATCGGCGGCGCGATCGGCGTCGCCGCGGCGATGGCGGCGCTACGGCATCGGGAGGTCGGGGTCGGCCTAGTGGCCTACACCCTGTGGGTCTCCCTTCTGGAATTCAGCAGACCGTGGTGGTGGGATAGCCCGCCGACCTTCGACCCCATGCTCACGGAACGCGTGTTAAGCAGCGGCGCCGGTGAGTACGTGGTGAAAGCGACGTTCGTGGAGGCCGGGGGGGTCACCGCCGGGCTGATCGGACCGGTCATGGTCAGCGGTATCGTCGCGGCATGGGCGGCGGCGCAACAGGGCCGATGGATGAGCGGTGCCCTCGCGGGTACGGCCGGCCCGCTTCTGCTCTGCTCCGTCTATTTCACGATCGACCCAGGCTTGGGCGATCAGGAGAGCATTCAGGACACTCTGTGGGTCTACGCCGTCTTCGCGGTGCCGGTCGGGCTGTGCGTCAGCACGATCAGCGCCGCCGTCGCCCAGATCGTCGCGAATCGGAAGCAGGCGGGTGCTGGTCAGCTCCGGCAACCCAGATCCGGGTTGTGAAGAGGATCTGGGTTGCGACCGTTTGGATTGTCGATTCTGATCGTCGGTCCACCGACAACAAGACCTGAATGATCCCACCCGAACCCGTTCGCATCAACATGTCGAACTGCAGGTCAACGCGTCCCCCTCCGCCGACTTCAGCCGGAAGGGACACCATCGCGTAACTTTCTGTCGACCTGCCCGGTCACCTCCCGGGCCACCGGTTCGGTCACCGAGTGCCCTACGGCACCACGGGTAAGGAGTGGGTGGACAACCGGTTCCACACCTACCGGCCCGAGGAGCTGGTACGTCTGGCGCTGTCCAAGCCGGCCCGGTTCGAGCCGGGGACGGGCTGGAGCTATTCCAACACCAACTACGTGCTGGCCCGGCTGCTGATCGAGAAGGTCACGGGCCGCTCGCTGGCCGAGGAGATGCGGCAACGGATCCTGGGGCCGCTCGGGCCGTCGGGCACGGTGGTGCCGGACGCCTCGCCGGAGATCCCTGAGCCGCACGCCCACATCTACTACCGCTACGAGGAAGCCGGCCGGCAGAAGAACGCCCTGGCAACGGCAGGATCCTGTACGACCGCATCAGCGGCGGCGCGGGCCGACTCAAGATCAAGAACGGCACCTCGCGGGACGGGGTGGTGACCCTGGTCAGGGGCAAGAGCAAGGCGATCAGCGTCTACGTTCGCGCGAGGTCCACCGCGAACGTCAGGGACGTCAGGGACGGCACGTACCGGATCTACTTCACCACCGGCTACCGGTTCAGCACGTCGAAGGGCAGGTTCGCCAGGAGCGCGGTGTACCAGCGCTTCAACGACCGGCTGAAGTTCGCCACGACCTCCAGGCAGTATTCCATCTGGACCCTGACCCTCAACCCGGTCAAGGGCGGCAACGCGCGTACCAGCTCGGTCAACCCGAAGGACTTCCCGGCGTGACGCCCTGACCGTGCGGTCCACGCCACGAGCCACACGGTCGTCCACCGGCCGGATCACGCGGCCCTGATCAGGGCCTCCACGCCGTCCAGGATCCTGGCCAGGCCGAACTCGTAGTCGAGGCGCCGCTCGTCCTCGGGTGTGTCCGGCGGGTAGTCGAACGCTCCCGCGTCGACCGCCCTGCGCAGCGCGGGAAGGTGCCGCGCGTCCACGAGGGAGCCGAGCAGGGCGTTGTGGGCGGCGATCGACGTCCCCGAGGCGGCGGTGCCGAGGTCCGCGTTCAGCCGCGCGGTGGCGTGCATGTACGTGGCCACCAGGAGCACCACGCCGGCCTTGTCGCGCTCGCCGAGCCCGGTGCCGGCCAGCGTGGCGAGGGCGCGGTCGGTCCACGCGAGCTGGTTGGGCGTGACGGGCGGCCCGGTCACGGGCAACCGGACGATCCAGGTGTGGGCCCGCAACATCTCCCACTGCGCCCGGCACCACCGCCGCAGGCCGTCCCGCCAGCCGGCGCAGGGCTCGTCGAGCTCGGCGGGCACGGCCGCGACCGAGTCCAGCATCAGCAGCAGCAACTCGTTCTTGCTCTTGACGTGCCGGTAGAGCGACATGGTCGTGAACCCCAGGCGCTCGGCGACCCTGGCCATGGACACCGCGTCCAGGCCGCCCTCGTCGGCCACCTCCACCGCCCCTCGCGCGATGCGGCCCAGGCTCAGGCCCGTCCTGGGCTCCGGCGCCGGCTTGGCCAGGCGTTCCCACAGATCGTCGTTCACCGGCTCAAGTGTAGTGCGTGGTGTATGTCATACACTCGGTGTATGACATACACAGCACTGGTCGCGGGCGGTGGCATCGCGGGCACGGCGAGCGCGATCGCCCTGCGCAAGGCCGGGATCGACGCGGTCGTTCACGAGGCCTACGACAGGACGGCCGACGACGCGGGAGCCTTCCTCACCCTCGCGCCCAACGCGCTCGACGCCTTACGCGCGCTCGACCTGGACATCAGCGGGCTCGGCTTCGACACCCCCGGCATCACGATCACCAGCGGCTCCGGCCGGCGGCTCGGCGAGCTGTCCTACTCCCTGGACGGCGTGGCGAGCAGAACCGTCAAGCGCGCCGACCTCTACCGGTTCCTGCGCGACCAGGACGTGCGCATCGAGTACGGCAAGCGCCTGGCCGGCGCCGTACGCACCGGGGACGGCGTGCGGGCGACGTTCGCCGACGGAAGCGTGGCCGAGGGCGACCTGCTCATCGGCGCCGACGGCCTGCGTTCGACGACCCGGAGGATCATCGATCCGGCGGCTCCAGGCACCCGCTACACCGGGCTGCTCAACATCGGCGGCTACGCGCGCGGCGTCGCGACCGGATCGGAGCCGGGCATGATGCGAGCCGTCTTCGGGAGGCGCTGCTTCTTCGTCTACACGGCGCATCCGGACGGAGAGGTGTGGTGGGCCGCGAACCCCGCGCAGCCCACCGAGCTCACCCCCGCCGAGCTGGCCGGGATCACCCCGGACGAGTGGCGGGCTCGGCTGAGCGCACTCTTCGCGCGGGACCGCGGCCCAGCGCTCGACCTCATCGCGGCGACCGGCGAGATGCTGACGGGCTGGAGCACGTACGACGTCCCCGGCGTGCCGGTCTGGCACCGGGACCGGATGATCGTCATCGGCGACGCCGCCCACGCCACCGCCCCATCGATCGGGCAGGGCGCGGCCATGGCCGTCGAGGACGCCGTCGTCCTGGCCAAATGCCTGCGCGACGGCCCCGGCGTGGCGGCAGCGTTCACCGCGTACGAGCGGCTGCGGCGGCAGCGGGTCGAACGCGTCGTCCGGCAGGGCAACCGCACCGGCGGCTGGAAGGCGCTGAACCCGCTGGCCCGGGTGCCCCGCGACGTGATCATGAGCCTGGCCATGAAGCACGCGGCCAGGACCGGCGCCGACCCGAGTCGCTGGATCTACGAGCACCACATTGACTGGGAGGCGTCCGTCAGCGCCTGAGCGGCGCGGACGTCACCAGGTCACGGGCAGCTCGTAGACACCGTAGACCGCGCCGTCGTGCTTGAACGGGATCCGGTCCAGGCTCGTGGCGAGCCGCAGCGTGGGGATGCGCCGGTAGAGCGTGCCGTAGACGACCTGCAGCTCCATCCGGGCCAAGGGCTGGCCCAGGCACTGGTGCACGCCGAAGCCGAAGGCCACGTGGTGGCGGGAGTCGCGCCGCAGGTCCAGCCGGTCGGGGTCGGGGAAGGCGGCCGGATCCCGGTTGCCGATGTCGTTGGCCAGGATCAGCCCGTCGCCGGCGCGGATGACCTGGCCGGCGATCTCGATGTCCGCGAGCGCCACCCGGCGGCGCCCGTTGTGGGTGATGTTCAGGTAGCGCAGCAGCTCCTCCACCGCACCCGCGACCAGCTTCGGATCGTCGCTCTCGCGCAGCACGGCCAGCTGGCCGGGGTGCTCAAGCAGGGCGGCCGTGCCGAGGGCGATCATGTTGGCGGTGGTCTCGTGTCCGGCGACCAGCAGCAGCACGCCCATCCGCGCCGCCTCCTGCCTGGACAACTCCCCGGCCTCGACCCGCCCGGCCAGCTTGGACAGCAGATCGTCGGCGGGTCGGTCGAGCTTGTCACCCACCAGGCCGTCGAGGTACGCGGACAACCGGCCGAAGGCGGCGACGCGCTCATCGGGCGCCGCGTCGCGCCTGATGATGGTCTTACTGTTGTCCTGGAAGAAGTCATGATCGGCGTACGGAACCCCGAGCAGCTCGCAGATCACCAGGGAGGGCACCGGCAGGGCGAACGCCTCCACCAGGTCCACCGGCTTCGGCCCGGCCAGCAGGTCGTCGATCAGCCGGTCCACGATCTTCTGCACGGCCGGGCGCATGGTCTCCACCCGCCTGACGGTGAACGGCGCCTGCACCATCCGGCGCAGCCGGGCGTGCTCGGGGTCGTCCATCAGGATGAAGCTGACGGGCGAGCCGCCGGACGGGGCCGCGCCCGGGCTCGGGTAGCCGGGCCGGGAGATGTCGGAGCTGACCCTGCGGTCCGCCATCAACGCCCGCTGATCGGCGTAGCGGGTCACCAGCCACGGCGTGCTGCCGTCCCACAGCCTGACCTTCGCGATCGGGGCCTCCTCCTGGCGGGACCGCAGGCCCGGCGGCGGATCGAACGGGCACCCCGCAGCCCTTGCCATCGGGAACTCCGGAGTCTCAGGCGTGACTGTCATGGCTTCCTTCCAAGTGAACCTGTGCCGCGTCAGGCGGCGGGACAGCGGGCAGCGCCCGCGGAGAATCGTCCGTGACGGACGCCAGCCACAGGCCGGCGATCGCGTCGATCAGCCCGGTCGCGGCGCCGTGCCAGGTCGACCGGGGGGTGGGGAAGCCTTCGGCGAGCGCGTGCTCGCGCGCCGCGCAGGTGTGCACCATCAACTGCCTGGCCATGGCGTCGCGCTCGGCGCGGACCTCGGGCGGCAGTGCGGGGACGGACTGGTGCACTCCGTCGAGAATCCGCCGCAGCGACGGCGAGGTCAGAGCCTCCTCGACCATGATCTCGCGGAGCGCGGGGTCGGTCATCACCTGGGCGCCGAACCGCGCGAACCAGGTGGGGCTGCCCAGGGCGCCCAGGTGCTCGGTGACCGGGCGCACCATGCAGGCCACCCAGTCCCGCACGTCCGTGGAGTCGCCCGTCTCGGCCACCATCCGGGCGCGCACCCGCTCGATCGGCTCGGTGTGCTTGCGGACGATGGCGCGTACGAGGTCGGCCTTGGCGCCGAAGTGGTAGCCGACCGCGGCGTTGTTGCCCTGCCCGGCGGCCTCGCTGACCTGGCGGTTGGATACGGCGAGCACCCCGTGCTCGGCGAACAGCCGCTCCGCCGCCACCAGGATCTGCTCCCGCGTCGCGCTGACCCGCTCAGCTCGCACGGCCATGCTCACCACCGCACGGGGATCGACGCGTTGCCGGACATCACCTGGCACACCTCCCACGAGCACGCTGACCTGCTGAGCCAACCGACAGTCAACCCGCACAGTCACCTTAAGTCAAGCGACTGCTTTAAGCTCTGCCGCGTCGCTCAGCTGCTCAAGACCGTGCCGATGTCCCCCGAACCTGCCGGTGTGCTGAGGCCGGGCGCCGGGCGAAGGTGGCCGCCGGGCTCACAGGCGGTCGAGCAGCTCGGCCTTCTTCGCCGCGAACTCCTCGTCGGTGAGCAGGCCCTCCTCGTGCAGCAGCCCGAGCTCGCGGATACGGTCGTAGACGGTCCGCGCGTCCGGGGCGGCGGCGAGCTCCGGAGGCCCGGCCGGCCGGTCCGTCATCGCCCAGAGGTGAGCCGTCATGGTCGCGGCCATCACCAGCGTCCAGGCGTCCTGTTTCGAGCTGTTCTCGGTGAGCAGGCAGGCGAAGTCCTTGCTCGGCTTGGCCGGCGTGGAGCCGGGGTCCGCGTCCCACGTCACGATCCGCAGATAGCCCTCGGTCCACGGCCCCGGGACCCAGTCGACCCGTCGGATGTCCGCCAGTCGGTACTCCATCCGGCGCTTCTTCCTCTTGCGGGAGCTCGCGTCATCGGACCACTCCAGCCGGATCGTCTCACCGTCGAACAGCGCCGTGCCCTCCACCGTCTTGATGTGCAACGGCACGGGCGGAACGAGCCCCAGGGCGAGCATCGCGGCCGGAGGGCCGTCGAGCGCGCGCGCGGCCTCAGCCGCGAGCCGGAGCTGATCGGCTTGGTATTCGGCGATGAGCGTCGTGTCGGCCCCGCCGGTCAGCAGGAAGGGCTGTCCCTTCTCGGCGAGCTGTGCCCCGACGGCCGCGTAGGGGTCCGCCCGATCGCGCAGCCGCAGCTGCATCTGCCAGCCCTTCTTGGGGGTGGAGGCGAAATCCACCGACGCGATGGCCGGCACGGGGACCTCGCAACGGGCGAGGACTTTCAGCAGGGGGTGGGCGCGCCACCTGGAATCATATTGAATGATTACCTTGTCGCTATCGAACCGCCATATCGCTGACCTGCCCCGCAACTCGTCCATGACCCGATTTTAGGACGCACGTGGGCACATAGGGCACCGCCCGATCGGGCGGTGCCGCCGCGGTAAGGGCTCACGGAAATGCCGGTGAGATAAGCGGCCGGCAATGGTCGGCGAAACAATTCATTTCATGGTGCGGTCCTGGACGGGGTCGCCGGCGGGATCCCGGTACGCGCAGTGGAAGACGTGCCGCCCCGCGCCGGCCTGGACGGGCCGCTCGGGCTCGGCGGGCAGGTACACCTCGGCGGTGGTGTTCGGCGGGACGAGCAGGTGCACCTCCAGCCGGTCGCCGGTGCGTTCCCAGCTCACCTCCGCCCGGCCGTACGGGGTGACGTGCGCGGCCCTGGCGTGGGTGAGGCCGCCGCCTGGACGGGGACGGACGAGCAGCCGGCGGTAACCAGGCGCGGCGGGGGCCAGGCCCGCGACGGTGCGGTGCATCCAGTCGGCGACCGCGCCCAGCGCGTAGTGGTTGAAGGAGGTCATCTCGCCGGGGTTGACCGTGCCGTCGGGCAGCATGCTGTCCCAGCGCTCCCAGATGGTGGTGGCGCCCATCGTCACCGCGTACAACCAGGACGGGCATTCGGTCTGCAGCAGCAGCCGGTACGCGTCGTCGCAGGCGCCGATGCCGGTGAGCGCGTCGCAGATGAGGGGAGTGCCGACGAAGCCGGTGCCGATGCGGTGGCCGTTCTCCCGGACCAGCTCGACCAGGCGGCGGCCGGCGCCGGCGCGGCGCGCGTCATCCGAGATGAGCCCGAACCGCAGTGCCAGCGCGTAGGCGGACTGCGAATCGCTGGTCATCGTGCCCGAGGCCGTCACGTACGCCGACTCGAAGGCGGCCCGCACCCGGCCGGCGAGCTCACCGTAGCGGCGGCCGTCGTCCGCGTGGCCCAGCAGTGTGGCGGTCTCGGCCAGCAGGCGCGCGGAGTGCGCCAGGTAGGCGGTGGCCACCAGGGCCGGCTCGGTACGCGCCTCGAACGGGCGTTCAGGCGGCGCGGTGGGGTCGAGCCAGTCGCCGAACTGGAAGCCCTCGTCCCACAGGTGCTTCTCGCCGGCCAGCGCGGCGACGTGGTCCACCCACGCCTTCATGCTGGGGTACTGCTCGCGCAGCAGGCCCAGGTCGCCGTATCGCTGGTAGAGCGTCCACGGCACGATCACCGCGGCGTCCCCCCAGGCGGCGGCCGGCCCGGGCGGGGACAGCAGCGGGACCCACGGCACGTAGTGCGGCACGGTGCCCAGTTCGGCCTGCTCGGCGGCCAGGTCGGCGAGCCAGGAGCCGAGCATGCCGGCGCAGTCGTACAGGAAGCTCGCGGTCGGGCCGAAGACCTGGATGTCGCCGGTCCAGCCGAGCCGCTCGTCGCGCTGGGGGCAGTCGGTGGGCAGGTCGACGAAGTTGCCGCGCATGCTCCACACCACGTTCTCGTGCAGCCGGTTGAGCGCGGGTTCTGAGCACTCGAACCAGCCGATCCGCTCCATGCCGGTGTGACAGACCACCGCCTCGACCGCGTCCGGCTCCAGCCTTCCCGGCCAGCCGTCGACCTGGGCGTAGCGGAAGCCGTGGATGGTGAAGCGCGGCTCCCACTCCTCGGCCGTGCCGTCGCCGCGCAGCGTGTACCGGTCCAGCGCGGCGGCGCGGCGCAGCGGGCGCAGCGCGAGCGCGCCGCCCTCCAGGACCTCGGCGTGGCGGAGCGTGACGGTGTGCCCGGCCGGGCCCTGCACGCGGATGCGCAGGCGGCCGGAGAGGTTCTGGCCGAAGTCGAGGATGGTCTCCCCGCCGGGCCCGGTCAGCACCTTCGCCGGCCGCAGGGTGTCCACCCGCCGCACCGGGGGTCCGGAGGGCGCGACCAGCAGGGCGGGGTCGTGATCCAGCACGTCGGCGGGCAGCCAGGAGGCGTCGTCGAAGCCGGGGAAGGACCAGCCGGGCGGTAGGAGGCGGGCGTCGTGGTGCTCGCCGTCGTACAGGCCGGCGGCGGTGACCGGGCCGGGGGCGCAGCGCCAGGCGCCGTCGGTGGTCACCAGGTCGGTGCCGCCGTCGGCGTAGGTGATCTCGAGCTGGGCGATGAGGGCGGTGCGGTCGCCGTACACGCCGGTATTGCCGCCGCCGAAGCCGAGGCGGCCGCGGTGCCAGCCGTCGGCGATGGTGGCGCCGATGACGTTGGCGCCTTCGCGCAGCAGTGCGGTGACGTCGTGGGTGCGGTAGCGCAGGCGGTGGCCGTAACTGCTCCAGCCGGGGGCGAGCACGTCGTCGCCGGCGACCTGGCCGTTGAGCTCGGTCTCGTAGAGGCCGTGGGCGGTGACGTACAGGCGGGCGCGTTCCACCGGGCCGCGGACGGTGAAGTTGCGGCGCAGCAGGAGGGCGGGGCCGTCGGGCGCGCCGAGCAGCGCCGTGGGCGGCGCCGCCGCGCCGGCCCGCCAGTCGGCCGGGTCGAGGAGCCCGGCCTCCGCCCAGGACCAGGGGCTCCAGTCGCCGGCCGAGCCGTCGCGCCCGTGGACGCGGACGCGGGCGGCGCGGCGTTCGCGGGAGGTCAGCGGCGTGCCGGGCCAGGGGACCAGCACCGACCGGCCGGATTCGACGACGCCGGTCGCGGTGCCGTCGCTGAGCTCGATCTCGTACGCCCGCTGCGCCCAGCCGGGGGCGTCGCCGGTGACGGTCCAGGACAGGCGGGGGGCGGACGCCCCGATGCCGAGGGGGTCGAGGTGGTGTTCGAAGGCAGGCGGTGTGACGTGCGGCAAGGTGCTCCTTCGGGTCAGCCCTTGATGGCACCGGCGGTCATGCCGGCGACGATCTTGCGGTTGAAGAAGACGAAGGCCAGCAACGGCGGGATGGTGATCAGGACGATGTCCATGAACAGCAGGTTCCACTGGGTGTTGTACTGGCTCTGGAAGTTGTAGAGGGTGACCTGCACGGTGGCGTTGTCGTCGCCCGGCAGGAAGTAGAGCGGGTTGACGAAGTCGTTGAACACGGCCACCGAGCTGGTCAGGATCACCGTGATGGTGACCGGGCGGAGCAGCGGGAAGATCACTTGGAGGAACAACCGCAGCCCGCCGCACCCGTCGATCATGGCGGCCTCGTCGAGCTCGCGGGGGATGGCCGCGATGAAGGCGCGGAACAACAGCACCGCGAATGACAGGTTGAAGGCGACTTCGACCAGGATCAGGCCGGGCATGGTCTTGAACAGGCCGAGCGCCTGCAGCAGCCAGATGGTGGGCACGATCGCGGGCGGGATGATCAGCCCAGACAGCACGAGGAAGTCGGCCAGCCTGGCTACCCTGCCTGGCCGGCGTTGCAGGACGAAGGCGGCCATCGCCGCGAAGACCACGATGAGCGCGACCGAGGCGACCGTGAGGATCGTGCTGTTGACGTACGCGCGCAGCAGCACGTAGTCGCGCGCCTCGATCACCGCGGTGAGGTTCTCGGCGATCCGCCATTCGGCCGGCCAGGCGAAGTCCAGGTCGATGGCCTGGGCCGGGTCCTTGACGGCGGTCAGCAGCATGAGGGCGAACGGGATCAGGAAGACGACGGCCGCGACCACGAGCGCGACCGTCTCGGCGCTGAGCCTGCGCAGTACAACCACACGGGCTTTGGCTCTCATGCGGCGACCTGCCTCTTGCCGAGGTAGTGGTTGAGCGGGACGACGATGGCGGTGACGACGAGGAAGAGCAGCACGTTCCCCGCGGTGGACAGGCCGAAGAAGCCGGCCTGGTACTGCTTGTAGATGATCGAGGCGATGGTGTCGCTGGTGAAGCCGGGCCCGCCGCGCGTCATCGTCCAGATGAGGTCGAACGACCGCAGCCCGCCGATGAACGACAGGATGATCACGGAGTAGGTCGCGGGCCAGGACAGCGGCAGGGTGATGTGCCGGAACCGGTGCCAGGCGTTGCCGCCGTCCACGGCGACCGCCTGGTAGTAGTCGGGCGGGATCGACAGGATGCCGGCGATGTAGATGACGGTGGCCAGGCCGACGCCTTTCCAGACGTCGACCAGGGCGACGGACAGCAGCGCGGTGGCGGCGTCGCCGAGCCAGTCGCGGCCGTCCACGCCGACCAGCGCGAGCGCCTTGTCGACCAGGCCGGTGTCGGGTTTCAGGAGCACGCTGAAGGTGATGCCGACGGCGACCGTGGAGACCAGGACGGGGAAGAACACCACCGAGCGCAGGAAGCCGCGCAGCCGCAGCCTGGACGTGAGCAGCACCCCCAGCAGCAGACCGAGCACGACCTTCAGCCCGCTGGTGACGACCGCGTAGACGATCGTGTTCTGGAAGCCGATGCGCAGGTTCTGCTCGGCCAGGAAGTCGCGGAAGTTGTCCAGGCCGACGAAGGTGCTGTCGAACAGGGTCCAGCGGGTCAGCGCGAAGTAGAACGCCATCACCGTCGGCACCAGGAAGATCACCAGGTAGACGACGGCGGCCGGCAGGTACAGCGCGTACGAGTAGGCGGACCTGCGCCTGGCCGGCCCGGCGCGCTCCGGTTCCGGTGCCAGGCCGGGCCCCGCGCGGGGTCCGGCGTCCTGCCTGGTCACCACCCCGCGAGCCCCAACTGCTTGGCCTGCTTCTCCACGTCGTCGTCGTACTGGGCGGCCCCCTCGGCGGGCGGCGTCAGCCCGGAGCCCACCGCGACGGTGATCTGCTCCAGCGACGGGCCCTTGACCGGGGAGACGAACTCCAGCGCGGGCGCGGTGGCGCCCTTGTCGATGTAGGTCTGCAGGTCCTTGGCCACCTGGATGGCGTCGTCGGGCAACTCGGCGCCCTCGACCCGGTACGGCCCGGCCGGCTGGACGGCCTTGTTCACCGCGTCGGCGGCGGCGGGCGAGGCCACGAAGGCCAGGAACTTCTTGGCCGCGTCGAGGTGCTCGGAGGTCCTGGCGATGTAGATGCCCGCAGGCTCCCAGATGGTGGCGCCGTGCGTGGCCGCGTCGGTGCCGGGGACGCCGAAGAAGCCGACATCGGTGCCCGCCTGCGGCATCGTGGCCATCAGCGGCGGGAGCTGGGCGCTGAGCATGGGGTAGTGCGCGCCCTTGCCCTCCACCAGCATCTTCATGCCCTGGTCGGCGGTGGCCGAGCCGAAGCCCTCGTTGGCGTATCCCTTGGCGTGCACCTCGGCCAGGTGCTCGAAGCCGGCGCGGGCGGACGGCGTGGCCGCGAACTTGACCTTGTTGGCCGTGTAGTCCTGCGCGAAGTTCGCCACCGCGGCCTGGACGTTGTAGTAGTCGCCGAGCACCAGCAGCTGCGAGGTCCAGGTGTCCTTGAACGTAGTGATCACGGGCGTGATCCCGGCGGCCTTGATCTTGTCGTTGTTGGCCGTGAACTCGGCCCACGTCGTGGGCACTCGGAGGCCGAGCCGCTCGTAGACCTTGCGGTTGTAGAGGATGCCGCCGCCCATGGCGGTGCCGCCGGGGACGCCGTACACCTTGCCGGCCTGCGTCACCACCGGCAGGAAGTCCTCCTGGACGTTCCGCAGCACGGGATCGCCGGTGAGGTCGACCATGGTCTGGGCCGGGTTGAGCGCCTGGAGGAGCGAGCCGGAGTTGTACCAGAAGACATCCGACATGTCGCCCGTGGACAGCCGGGTCTTGACGATGTTGTCGCCCTCGCTGCCGCCCGGCCGCGTCTCTGTCTCGATCTTGATGGTCGGGTTCGACCGCATGAAGGCGTCCGTGAGCGCCTTGGCAGTGTCCACGGTCGCCTGGCTGTTGTCGACCAGGAAGGCCAGGGTCACGGTGCCGTCGGCGGCGGGCTCGGAGCCCGAGCCGCAGGAGGACAGGGCCGCCATCGAGGCAACGGCCAGCGCCGCTCCCAGCGTGCGGTGAGAGGTCTTCACAACGCCCCTCCGGGTTTGTTGAAACGTTTTAACAACCCCCGATGCGAGTTAACGTAAGCGTTACCGGAGGGGTCGTCAAGGGTGAATCTGAGGAACGGTCCTCATCGTTATCCGCGCTCAACCTGGCAATGGCGGTGACAGATCCGACCTTTCATGGGTAACGTTACCCATCCGATCAGCGACTTGAGCTCGTACAATTCGGTGGGCCGATCCAGGGGAGGGGGCGACATGGTCGCGCGCGATCGACGGCGGCGGGTGACGATCGCCGATGTGGCCGGTCACGCCCAGGTCTCCACCACCGCCGTGTCGAAGGTGCTGCGCGATGCCTACGGCGTCAGCGCGGCCATGCGCACGAAGGTGCAGGCCGCCATCGACGAGCTCGGCTACCGCCCGCACGCCGCCGCCCGCGCGATGCGCGGACGTACCTTCACCATCGGCGTGCTCCTGCCGCACCTCAGGAACCCGTTCTTCCCCGACCTCGTCGAGGGCCTGTCCGCGCAGGTCGGCGAGGCCGGCTATCAGGTCATCATGGTGCAGGGCGGCGCCCCCGCGGGCGCGGGCTCCGCCGCCACCCACGCCGCCGAGCGCCGCGCCGTCCACGCGCTGGTGGACCGGCAGGTGGACGGCATCCTCATGATCGCCCCGGTCGGCTCGAAGTCCCAGATCGAGGAGATCGCCGAGACCACCCCGACGGTCGTGCTCGGCCGCCACGAGCGCTCGGCCGTCTACGACGCGGTGCTCGACGACGACGAGGCCGGGGCCGAGCTGGTCGTCGAGCACCTCATCGCGCTCGGCCACCGCCGCGTCGCCCACATCGGCCAGAAGGACCACAGCCACGCCCGCCCCGGCGACCTGCTGCACACCATCAGGATGGAGACCTACCGGCGGGTGATGCGGGAGCACGGCCTCGCCGCCGAGATCGCCGTCGCGACCACCTCCTACACCGAGGAGGGCGGCTATGCGGGCGCCCGCGAGCTGCTGGCCCGCTCGCCCCGCCCCACCGCCATCTTCGCCGGAGCCGACCTCGCGGCCCTCGGCGCGCTGGCCGCGATCCACGAGCGCGGCCTGTCCGTCCCGCGCGACGTCTCCGTGGCCGGATACGACGACACCCGGCTCGCCGCACTGGACAACATCTCACTGACCAGCGTCGACCAGGACGGCGCCAGCATGGGCAGGACGGCCGGCCGGCTGCTGCTCGAACGCCTCCAAGGTCGCACCGCCTCCGTTCGCTTCGCCGTCACGCCGACCCTCATCCC
>NZ_JADOGI010000119.1 GCF_015645445.1 Nonomuraea cypriaca
CAGCGTCGACTCCCGCAGGTCGTAGCCGGGCCGGAACATCACCATCTGCCGCCTCCGCAGGTCACCGATCTCCATGTACGGCCCGCGAGGGTGCTCATGAGACGGCGAGACGACCACGAGGTTCTCGCGCAGGATCTCCTCGGTCACCAGCGAGGGGTCGTCGCTCTGCAACGGCATGATGATCAGTGACAGGTCCAGCTGCCCCCGGGCCAGCGCCCTGACCAGGTCACGCGAGCCGCCCTCCTCCACCAGCAACTCGATCCCCGGGTACGCCCGATGGAAGCGGGCCAGCGCGTCGGCCAGCAGTCCCGCGCACAGCGACGGCGTGGCCCCGAGCCGCACCCGCCCCCTCCTGAGCCCGGCGAGCTGGGCCACCTCCTGCCTGGCGGTGTCGGCGTCGGCGAGGATCCGGCGGGCCAGCGGGAGCAGCGCCTCGCCGGCCGGGGTCAGCGTGACGTTGCCGCGCGCCCGGGACAACAGCGGGGCGCCGAGGTCGGTCTCCAGGGCCTTGATCTGCTTGCTGAGTGACGGCTGCGCGACGCCCATCCGCTCGGCCGCCTGGGTGAAATGCCGGGTCTCCGCCACCGCGACGAAGTACGCGAGCTGCTGCAACTGCATGTGATATTCCTCGCACCGCGTCGGCCCGGATCAGGTACGACCACCGTACATTCCAAGCATCATAGCTCCAGGCTATCGAAACCAGACCTATGATGACTTGGACGGATCATCGCTGGATACCTAGCGTTTGGAGGCGTGACTGCCACGATAGAGCGCGGTTCTGCGACCGCGTCCGTTACCCCCACCGCCAAGGGCGCGCCGGTGCCCAAGAAAACCAGCGGCGGGTTCCTGAACTCGTCGAACGGCAAGAAAGCCGTCATGGCCGTCACGGGGGCCGTCATGGTGCTCTTCCTTGCCGGCCACATGCTCGGTAATCTCAAGATCTTCTTCGGCCGGGACTCGTTCAACGAGTACGCCCACGCGCTGCGCACGCTGCTCGAGCCGATCGCGCCTTACCGCACCCTGCTGACCCTCGTCGAGGTCGTGCTCGTCGCCTCGGTCGTCCTGCACATGTGGGCGGCGATCTCGCTGGCCCGCCGCGCGAGCAAGGCCAGGCCGGTGAAGTACGTGGCCAAGAAGTCGCAGGCAAGCGGCTACACCACGCACATCATGCGGTTCGGCGGCCTGACGATCGTGTTGTTCGTGATCTGGCACCTGCTCGACCTGACCTTCGGCGTCGTGAACCCCAAGGGCTTCGACGCCGCCCCGGCCGACCGGATGATCGCGGGCTTCGACGCGTCCCGGTGGTGGGTGACCCTCATCTACCTCGTGGCCGTCGTCATGGTCGGCCTGCACCTGCGGCACGGCATCTGGAGCGGGTTCCAGACACTCGGCTGGGCCAACCGGGCCCGTAACAAGACTCTTCGCCTAGTGGCGGGTCTGGTCTCCGCGGTCCTGGTGATCGGCTTCCTGGCCCCGCCGCTCGCGATCACGTTCGGAGTTGTGAAGTGAGGAGTGAACCCGACGCAGTGAGCGGAGTGGAGGTGCGACGAAGGAGTGACTCCGCGGAGCGAATGAGGAGTGGTGAACGACCAATGAGCACGTACAGCGAAGGTTCGGAGATCCGGGACACCAGGGCTCCCGAGGGTCCGATCGAGGACCGGTGGGAGAAGCGGAAGTTCGGCGCCAAGCTGGTCAACCCGGCCAACAAGCGCAAGCTCAACGTGATCGTGGTCGGCACCGGCCTGGCGGGCGGTTCGGCCGCCGCGACGCTGGGCGAACTGGGCTACAACGTCAAGTCGTTCTGCTACCAGGACTCGCCGCGGCGCGCCCACTCCATCGCCGCGCAGGGCGGGATCAACGCCGCCAAGAACTACCGGGGCGACGGCGACTCGATCTACCGGCTCTTCTACGACACGGTCAAGGGCGGCGACTTCCGCGCCCGCGAGTCGAACGTCTACCGCCTCGCCCAGGTCTCGGTGAACATCATCGACCAGGCCGTGGCGCAGGGTGTCCCGTTCGCCCGCGAATACGGTGGCCTGCTCGACACGCGGTCGTTCGGCGGGGCCCAGGTCTCGCGTACGTTCTACGCGCGTGGCCAGACGGGTCAGCAGTTGCTGCTGGGGGCGTACCAGGCGCTGGAGCGGCAGGTCGCGGCCGGGACCGTGACCATGCACACCAGGCACGAGATGCTCGACGTGATCGTCTCGGACGGGCGGGCGCGCGGCGTCATCGTGCGCGACATGGTGACCGGCGAGATCGAGCGGCACCTGGCGGACGCCGTGGTGCTGGCGACCGGCGGCTACGGCAACGTGTTCTTCCTGTCCACGAACGCCAAGGGCTGCAACACGACGGCGATCTGGCGGGCGCACGAGCGGGGGGCGTACTTCGCCAATCCCTGCTACACGCAGATCCACCCGACCTGCATCCCCGTCTCCGGCGAGTACCAGTCGAAGCTGACGCTCATGTCGGAGTCGCTGCGCAACGACGGGCGCGTGTGGGTTCCGCTGCGTAAGAACGACGACCGCGCCCCCGGGGACATCCCGGACGAGGAGCGCGACTACTACCTTGAGCGGATTTATCCGGCTTTCGGGAATCTTGTCCCTCGGGACATCGCCTCCCGCGCCGCCAAGAACGTCTGCGACGAGGGCCGCGGCGTCGGTCCCGGCGGCCTGGGCGTGTACCTCGACTTCAGGGACGCCATCAACCGCCTCGGCCGCGCCGCGGTGGAGCAGAAGTACGGCAACCTGTTCGAGATGTACGAGCGCATCACCGGCGAGAACCCGTACGACGTGCCGATGCGCATCTACCCCGCCGTCCACTACACGATGGGCGGGCTGTGGGTGGACTACGACCTGCAGTCCACCGTCCCGGGCCTGTTCGTCATCGGCGAGGCGAACTTCTCCGACCACGGCGCCAACCGTCTCGGCGCGTCGGCGCTGATGCAGGGCCTGGCCGACGGATATTTCGTCCTTCCGACCACTCTCGGCGACTACCTGGCCGCCGGCCCGTTCGGCGACGTCGACGAGGAGGCCGTGGCCGAGGCCGAGATCAGGGTCCGCGACAAGATCGACCGGCTCCTGGCCGTGAACGGCACCCGCACGCCCGACTCCTTCCACCGTGAGCTCGGCAAGCTCATGTGGGACTACTGCGGCATGGAACGCAGTGAGGAGTCCCTGCGCAAGGCCCTGGAGCGGATCCCGGAGCTGCGCGAGGAGTTCTGGCAGAACGTCAAGGTGTCGGGCACCGCAGAGGAGCTCAACCAGGTCCTGGAGAAGGCCGGCCGTGTCGCCGACTTCTTCGACCTGGCCGAGCTCATGTGCCTGGACGCCCTCATCCGTACGGAATCCTGCGGGGGCCACTTCCGCGCCGAGTCGCAGGACCCCGACGGCGAGGCCCTGCGCGACGACGAGCACTTCGCGCACGTCTCGGCCTGGGAGCACTCGCCCTCCGGTGAGCCGGTGCTGCACAAGGAACCGCTCGAGTACGAGTACGTCAAGATGACCCAGCGGAGCTACAAGTGAACCTGACCCTGCGCGTCTGGCGGCAGAGCGGCCCTTCGGACGCCGGCCGGATGGTGACGTACCGGGTGGAAGACGTCTCCCCGGACATGTCCTTCCTGGAGATGCTCGACGTACTGAACGAGCGCCTCATCCTGGAGGGCGACGACCCGATCGCGTTCGACCACGACTGCCGCGAGGGCATCTGTGGCATGTGCGGCATGGTCATCAACGGCGTGGCGCACGGCGAGCAGCGCGCGACGACGACGTGCCAGCTGCACATGCGCCACTTCGAGGACGGCGCCACGATCACCATCGAGCCGTGGCGCGCGGCCCCGTTCCCGGTCGTCAAGGACCTGGTGGTGGACCGGAGCGCGTTCGACCGCATCATCCAGGCGGGCGGCTTCGTCTCGGTCCCGGCCGGCTCGGCGCCGGACGCCCACAGCGTCCCGGTGCGCAAGGAGGACGCGGACTCGGCGTTCGACGCGGCGACGTGCATCGGCTGCGGCGCGTGCGTGGCGGCCTGCCCGAACGGCTCGGCCTCCCTGTTCACCGCCGCCAAGATCACCCACCTGAGCCTGCTGCCCCAGGGCCAGCCTGAGCGCCTGTCCCGGGCCAAGGCCATGGTGGACCAGATGGACGCGGAGGGCTTCGGCGGCTGCACGAACACGGGCGAGTGCACGGCGGTCTGCCCCAAGGGCATCCCGCTGGACGCCATCGCCCAGATGAACAGCGACTACCTGAAGGCCAACGCCAAGTAGCCTGCTGAGAATGATGGCTCGACCTATTATAGTTCGGGCCATCATTCTTTGGCTCCACAGTGGGGACTAAAACTGTATGCATTGCGGCATACTATTTTGGTGACGACAGTGCAGAAGCCGTCGAGAGTGCTGGCCCGTGATGCCGAGTGGGCCGCGCTGGCGCAGTTCGTACAGCATCCGGACCCCGCTCTCCGGCTCGGTGTCGTTTCCGGACGGCGCCGGGTCGGGAAGAGCTTCCTTCTTCGTGCGCTCGCCGAAGCCACTGGCGGCCTCTATGTCACGGCCGTCGCGGAGGAGGGGGTGGTGGCCGCGCGGCGGCGGCTGGCTGCGGAGATCGCGCGGTATGCCGGGATCGGCTCCGAGCTGATCGCCGACGCGAGCTGGGAGTCTCTTCTCACCACGGCGATCGAGCTTACGGCCCGCCACGGGAGAGGTGTGTTCGTCATTGACGAGCTGCCGTACTGGATGGCGCACTCACCCGAGCTGCCAGGCCTGCTCCAGTTGCTGTACGACCAGTCCCAGGCCGGCCAGGGGGTGCCAGGCGGACGGTTGATCGTTTGCGGGTCTGCCATGTCGGTGATGAATGAACTCCTCTCCGGTACGAAAGCACTGCGCGGCCGGGCGACGATCGATCTTCGTCTGCATCCGTTCGATCTGGCCACCACGGCACGACACTGGGGGATCGACGACCCGGCGGCGGCCCTCCGGGTGCACGCCATCCTCGGTGGATCTCCCGGCTACCGCAACCTCGCCAACGTGGACCCGCCGCGGACCTCCGGTGAACTGGACACCTGGGTTCCCGCCACCGTCCTGGACCCGCGGCAGGCGCTCTTCTCCGGCGGCGAAGCCGAATACCTGCTGCGGGAGGATCCCAGGTTCACCGGCAGCGCACTGCACTTCGGGATCATCAATGCCGTCGCGAACGGTGCCACCAGCCCGGCGAAGATCGGCGGTCTGCTGGAGCAGCCGCGATCGTCGCTGACCCGGCCCATCGACGCGCTGACGAGCGCAGGTTACCTACGCTACGACACCGACCCGTTGTGGGAGAGACGTCCGGTCATCACCGTTGCCGACCCCATCGTCCGCTTCCACAACCTGATCACCGTGCCACAGCGCGATCTCGTCGAGACCGGGCAGTCGGCGGAGGCCTGGCGTCGTTCGCGGGCCACCTTTGTGGCCCGGATCCTGGGGCCTCACTTCGAAGGATGCGCGAGGCACTGGCTGCGGGCCCAGGCCGACCCCGCTCTACGCGGGAACGCGGGCCTCGTGTCTGCCACCGTCGTCAACGACAGGAAGGGGCAGGCCAAGCAGGAGATCGACGTCGTCGCACTGAACAAGCGGTCGGGGAGGGCGGAGATCAGCCTCATCGGAGAGGCCAAGGCCACGGTGACGCGGCGGGGCGTGGCGGACCTCGACCGGCTCGACCACCTCAAAGGGCTGCTGGCGGAGCAAGGGCACGACACCGGGGCGGCCGTCATGGCCCTGTTCTCGATGGAGGGCTTCCAGCCGGACCTGGTCGGCGCGGCGCGACGCCGGAGAGATGTCCTGCTGGTCGATCTGCCCGTGCTGGTCGGGCTGGGCGAGCCGGTGGTCATCCCCAAGTGAGGGTGTAACAACGGGACGGTTCGGACCACTTCCTGGTGTCAGAGAAACGCATCCGAACGAGGGGACTGGGCGGTGACGGATGATGCGCACCGGTTCACCGGCATGTACGACGAATGCCGGCAACGTGTGTGGGCCTACGTAGTCAGTCGCGCGGGGCGGCAGGTGGCGGATGAGGTGGTGAGCGAGACGTTCGCGATCGCCTGGCGGCGGCTGGATGACGTGCCGGACTCGGCGCTCCCATGGTTGCTCGGCGTCGCCCGCAACGTCCTGCGCGACAACGTGCGCGCGGAGGTGCGCAGGGAGACGCTGGCCGCGGAGCTGCGGGCCTGGACCGAGGGCGACGTGGCGGACCAGGTGACCGAGCGGATGGGGGTCCTGCGGGCGCTCGCCGCGCTGCCCGAGGACGACAGGGAGATCCTCATCCTGGTCGCCTGGCACGGGCTGTCTCCCAAGGAGGCGGCCCGGGTGATCGGGTGCTCTTCCGCGGCCTACCGCGTACGGCTGCATCGGGCTCGTAAACGGCTCGCGCAGGCCATGGAACCCACAGAAGCGGCCCTGCCCCACGTACGGAATCTCAGCGAGGAGTGGTCATGAACCCCATGGAGGAACTCCGGGCCGCCCGGCCCGCGCATCTCGGCGAGCGGCCCGTGGACGAGCTCACCAGGGCCGGCGAACTGGCTCGTGCCATGTCCGGCCCGCGGTCGTCCCGGCGACGACACAAGGTGGTGAAGCCGGTGTGGGGCTTCGGGCTGGCAGGGGCCGCGGCCGCTGTGACCGCGGTGGCCGTACTCGTGTCGGGCAACGGCGCCGCGCCCACGACGCCACGGGCGCCTGACGGCGGGCAGGTCGCGGCCGGGAGCGCCACGGCTCAGCCGGTGCGGCTGTCGGCGCGGACCGTGCTGCTGGCCGCCGCTGAAAAGGCGGATCAGCAGTCCGACGGCAGCGGCGACTCCTGGCGCAGCGTGTCGGTGAGCAGGACGCTGTTCAACGCGAAGGACGGCGGCTACACGATCGTGGCCCCGCAGCGGAGCGAGGCGTGGACGCCCGGCGCGACCGGCGGCGACCAGTGGTCGCGCACCCAGTCGCTCGGTGCGCGGCCGGCCACGGAGGAGGACGAGCGGGCCTGGCAGGAGGCGGGGTCCCCGCCCAAGATCGAGGTCGTCGTGCCGGGCAAGAAGGGGGCGTCGTACATCCTGTCCACCTCGGAGGGAGAGGTGAGAACCAGCCACAGCCCGCTGGTGGACGGGGACAAGGTGTTCTGGCTGGGCAGGAACGTCACCATGAAGGACCTGCGCGCCCTTCCGAGCGAGCCTGACGAGCTCAAGAAGTGGCTGATGGCCTCCTACGAGGGGCACGGCACCGAGTCCTCCGGCGAGGAGATGTCGGGTGACGCCTGGCTGTTCAAGGTCACCGTGGGGCTGATCATGGACATGCCCGTGACGCCGGAGGTGCGGGGCGCGGCGTTCCGCATGCTGGCGGACCTCGACGGAGTGGAGGTCGCGCGGGACGTCACGGACGCGGAGGGCCGCCAGGGCACGGCCGTGACCATCAAGGAGGACACGCCGGACTCCGGCGTCCTGGAGAACCGCCTGATCTTCGACGAGTCGACCGGCCGGGCCCTCGCGAACGAGAGCGTCGTGGTGCGCCCCGGCAGGTTCCAGGCCGGCTTGGAGCCCGGCGCCGTGTGGAACTCCACCACGGTGCTCGAAGCGGGCTGGACCGACACCAAGCCGTCGGCCTGATCGGGCCGACCGCGGGCCCGCCGGTCAGCCGGACTGGCGGGCCTCGTCGTTGGCGTTTGTGCGGATCTGCTGGATGCGCTGTTTGGTGAGCCCGAGCAGCTCGCCGATGTCGCCGTCGGACAGGCCGAGCTCGTGCATGTGCTTGACGCGCTTCTTCAGCGTGCGCGTGTAGTCCTCGGCGATCGCGGCGGCCTGGCGCTGGAGTGCGGCGAAGTCGTCGAGGTCCTGCTCGGACAGGCCGGGCAGCGTGTAGTGATAGACGGGCGCGGGCGGCCGGGCTCGGTCGGCGAACAGGAACGGGAGCCCCTCCGCGACGTCCGTGTGCAGCTCCTTCAGCGTGCGGGCGGACATGCCGCCGGCCACGCCGTCCACCTGGGCCAGCCACAGGCTGCCGGCCATGGTGACGTGGACGTCCACGCGGTCTGCGGTCATCGGGTGCTCCAGTCAGTCCTTCAGCCAGTCGTCGCCGAAAAGGTGCGCCAGCCCTCGTTCGAGTGAGTCCACCAGCTGCGGCGTCTCGCCAGGGTAGAGCGGGACGGCCGCGCGGGCCAGGACACGGCCCTCCGCGTCCCACAGCAGGAGGAAGCGCTGCCGCCTGGTCGTCTCCGCCCAGTCGCAGCGCAGGCCCTGGGTGTGGGAGAGCTTGATGATCCGATCACGGATGGCCGCGTAGTCGTCTCGTTCCACCACACGCGGCAGACTATATCCCTTGTTTACCACTGACAAGGGGTCTTGTCGCCATGCGTGTTGGGTTACGAAGTCACCCAGGCTCGTACGAACGTGTCCACGGCGGTGTGGGCCATGACCCGCAGCTCCGCATCCTCGATCTGGCGGGTCCCCATCCGGGAGCGGGCCTCCAGGGGGCCGAGGAGCAGGGCAAGGAACTGCTCGGCCGCGAGGTCGGGATCCGTGGTGCGCAGCCGGCCGGCGAGGGCGAGGCGGGCCAGCCGGTCGGCCAGCGCCTGGTTGAGGCGATCGGGGCCGTGTTCCTTGACGATCCCGAGGATGTCCGGGAAGTGGTTGATCTCCGAGTAGAGGAGCCGGCGCAGCGCGCATGAGCGGCCGTCGGTGTGCAGGCGCAGGGCCGCTGGCCGCGGGCGCCGTACTGCTATTCGGGTACGCCGTCCACGCGCTGCGCGCCCGCCGCCGGGGACCGCTGATCGACCTGCGCCTGTTCGCCAGCCGCGGATTCACCGCGAGCGTCTCGATCATGGGGCTCGGCGGGATGGCCTGTTCGCCGCCCTGTTCGCGCTGCCGCTGTACTACCAGCAGGCGCACGGGCACGGAGTGCTGGCCGCCGGGCTGCTCATGGCGCCGCTCGGGCTCGGCGGCTCCATCGCCATGCCGGTGGCCGGACGGCTCTCCGACCGGCTCGGCGCCCGTGGCCTGGCCACCGGCGGCGCGGTCCTGGCCCTGCTCAGTGGTCTCGCCCTCACGCGGATCGGCCCCGGCACACCGGAGGTCTGGCCGGCGCTGGCGGCGCTCACGTACGGGCTGGGCAGCGGCTGCTTCAGCGCCCCGACCATGGGCTCGCTGTACCGCACGCTGCCCCAGGCCATGGTGGCGCAGGGCAGCTCCGCGCTCTACATGCTCAACCAGCTCGGCGCGGCCCTCGGCGTGGCCCTCGTCACGCTCATCGTCCAGACCGCGGCCGTCGCGATGAGCGGCTTCCGCGGCGTCTTCTGGCTCGGGGTCGCCGCCAACCTGATCGTCCTGGCCCTCATTCCGCTGCTGCCCGGCAGGTCACCGGCGGTGAAGGCCGTACAGGAAGAACGACTCGAGAGGACCTCGTGATCGGGGGCGGTCACGCCACCATCGGCAGGCCGCGGTCCAGGCCGGTGATGCGCAGCAGGCGGGACATGAACGGGCGGGGCGCGGTCAGGGCCAGGGTGATGCCCATCGTCCGGGCGCGGCGCTGGATGCCGACCAGGACGGCCAGCCCGGAGGCATCGCAGAACGACATCTCCGACAGGTCGACGATGAGCAGGCTCGTGCTGTGGTGCAGCGCGCTCAGCAGTTGCCGGCGAAGCGCTGCGCTGGTGAAGATGTCGATCTCGCCCGACAGGTGAATGATGGTCGGCCTTGATGGGGCGGCCATGCCGAGCGGGGCGGTGTCGATGACAGTCAAGAAAGTCTCCTCTCGGAGCGGAAAAAATGGGATGAGAAAGCCTGCCGGCCGGAGATCGGTCCGCCGCCAGAACGGGCGGAGCACAAACCGCTCGATCCGGTCGGCAGGCGGGTCACGCCGGCGCGGTCGGCCGTCCGATGGAGGACCGCGCCTCGGCGGTGCCCGGCGGGAAGGTCAGCAAGACGACCGGCTCGCCGGTGGCGAAGATGAGAGTGATCATGCGCGGGTCGGTGTGGCGGAACCAGGCGACCCGGACCAGCCGCCCGCGTGCCGGGATGCGGCGCGGGATGTTCTGCCAGGTGTGCCGGTGCAGGCCGACGCGGAGCGTGACTCGATCAAGCAGCCGGTCGACGGCGGCGATGAGGCCGGGCAGCTCGGTGGTCGCGTCGTGGGATCGGGGCCACCAGGTCCCGTCCGCCGCGGCTCGCCGATTGAGGCCTGGGTGGAGGCTGAGCCGTAGCGCGGAATCGACCCGGGGGATCGCGGATGAGGCGGAGCTGAGTGGTGCGGGCTGAGAAAGAAGCGTCGGCATCATGGTCGCCAAACCTGTCCAGGCCCTCCGAAGGGGCCAGTGATGGTTCGCCGTGGGCGACGCCGACCTGAGTGCCAACGCTCGAAAAGTCCTCGGTTCCTTTAACACTACCTCATGACTTCCGAATTCGGTCGCACTCACGTTCGGGTGAGCCAGTGGCTGCTTCAGTTGCGATGAGCGGGCCGCCGCGCGGCGCTTGACGGCCCTCGGCTAATTCGGTTGCGGCTGATACGTGGCCTCTGGCCTGATAGATCACGTTCCGGATGCAGCCAGTCGGGAGGAGGCGATACGAGATGGCGTACAACGAGGTGAGCGGTACCAGGCGACCCATCAGGATGTGGGCGGAGCCGGAGACGGTCGATCCACAGGCGATGCGGCAACTCCGCAACGTGGCGAACCTGCCGTGGGTCCACGGTGTCGCCGTCATGCCGGACGTGCACCACGGCAAGGGCGCGACGGTGGGCTCGGTCATCGCGATGAAGGACGCCGTGTCGCCGGCCGCGGTCGGGGTGGACATCGGGTGCGGGATGACGGCGGTGAAGACGTCGTACAAGGCGGCGCGGCTCCCCGACAACCTGGCCTACCTGCGCGGAAAGCTGGAGCAGGCCGTGCCCGTGGGGTTCGGGCGCCACGAGCGGGCGGTGGATCCCGGCAAGGTGCACGGGATGAAGACGGCCGGGTGGGCGGAGTTCTGGACGGGCTTCGACGACCTGGCGTCGGCCGTACGGCCGCGGCGCGAGCGGGCAGAGGCGCAGATGGGCACACTCGGCGGCGGCAACCACTTCCTGGAGGTGTGCGCGGACGACGAGGGCATCGTCTGGGTCGTGCTGCACTCGGGGTCGCGCAACATCGGCAAGGAACTGGCCGAGCACCACATCGGGATCGCCCGAGGTCTGTCGCACAACCAGGGGCTGGTGGACCGGGACCTGGCGGTGTTCCTCGGCAGGACACCGGAGATGGACGCCTACCGGCGCGACCTGTTCTGGGCGCAGGACTACGCGCGACGCAACCGGTCGCTCATGATGGGCCTGGTGTGCGACGTTCTGCGCCGGCACCTGCCCGACATCACGTTCGAGCAGCCCATCTCCTGCCACCACAACTACGTGGCGGAGGAGCGGTACGACGGGGTGGACGTGCTGGTCACGAGGAAGGGCGCGATCCGGGCCGGCTCCGGTGAGCTGGGGATCATCCCGGGCTCGATGGCCACCGGCACGTACATCGTCAAGGGGTTGGGCAACGGCGCGGCGTTCAACTCGGCCTCGCACGGGGCCGGGCGGAAGATGAGCAGGACCAAGGCCAAGAAGACGTTCACGGTCAAGGACCTGGAGGCGCAGACGCTGGGCGTGGAGTGCCGCAAGGACTCTGGGGTGATCGACGAGATTCCGGGCGCGTACAAGGATCTGGAGTCCGTGATGGCCGCGCAGACGGATCTGGTGCAGGTCGTGGCGCGTCTCCGGCAGCTCATCTGCATCAAGGGCTGATCTCCCACAGGTCTCACGACGGGCTCGGCGGGTCGCGGCACGAGCCCGTCGGGCCCTCTTCGGAAGGGGCCGGCTCGCAGCGGGCGCCAGGGGATGGTGTGGGCTCCTGGCGGCGCTGCCTCAGGTGGGAGATTCGGCGATTAGGGGCGCCGCCCGAGGACCTCGGGCACCCGGCTGTGGTGCCGCACCATGGTCGCCAACCCCGCGTCGATGTAGCCGAGGCACTGCAGGATCGCCTCGTGATCGGCGACGAGGTGGCGATGATGGATCGGTCCGTGATGAGCGATCTTGTTACGGAAGATCCTTAGGTGGTCGACCTGACGGTGCAGGAGTCGGCGGCGGCCGCGGTAGCCGGGAAAGGCCCGGTACAGGGCGGTGCGCCACAGTCGCTGGTCGTAGCCGTTGCCAGGCCCGAGCAACGAGACGTAGAAGCCGAACGGCAGCTCTTCGCTGACCATGTGCGGCGTGGGGGTCAGCCCGATGCGCTGCAACTTCTGCTCGGCCTCGCTGATGCGCTGGCGACCGCCGTAGGCGAGCTGAGCGCGCGGATCGTTCCACCAGGCGTCCCGCCCCAAGTAGCCGGTGAGCTCGCGCGTCATAACGCTACGCATCGCCACCTCCAGGTACTGCAGGGGTCCGTAGAACGCCTCGCTGATCTCCGTATTCCAGCAGTGCAGCCGCAAGGCAGCGACGGCGTCACCGCCGCCGCAGGCCAGCTGGTATTCGGCGAGGCGGAGAGGGGACAGTAGCGTACACAGCCGCCTGGCCTCAGCTTCCTGCATCGGGGCCGCCTTCTGGTTTCCCGTAGTTTCCTATCAACACAAAGGGTGGTACCTTCGAGCCATAAGCCCCGGTCCTGCCTCTGCACCGCACGCAACCGGGGCATAGCTATGCCTGGATGCGAGGCGGCACTCGTTCAGCCCGCAGTGCGCCTGCGCCGACGCAGCTCGCGTGCGGCCTGAGTGCGTGCGCAGTTCGTCGAGCAGTATTTCACTCCCTGGCTGCGGTGCTGCCCATGCTGACTGCGGCTGCGTTGGTGCACGAACAAGTTGTCACAGGTCTCGCTGGCGCACCGCCGTGCGGGCATTTGCTCCAGCATGTGCGCAGCACCTGCCAGCGGATGGCGGGGTCGGACTCGAGCAGCCAATCGGTCATGCTCATCGCCGCACCTTAAGCCATCTGGACGGCGGGATTCAACGAGCGATCGTGCCTGCTCGTTACGGCCGGTGTCCCGTCCATGACGCGGCGGAAGGGGCCTGGGGAGGGACGCGGCGCAGGGGCAGCGCCCAACCGTGGGGCCGGCGGGCCGCCGGGAGGTGCAGTCGGCCGCGGCTCGCCTGCCAGGAGGCGACCATCACGAACGTGACGCTGACCAGCAGTGCCCAGGCCCCGAACTTGGCGGGGTGCACCAACTGCCAGGTCTCCCGCTGGTACGGGTACTGCCAGGCGCCGAGGTAGGTCGCGATGTTCTCGGCCACCCACAGGAAGAACCCGATGAGGGTGAGCGACAGTGCCAGCGGCATCTGGTACCGGTGCTCGCCCACGGTGAAGTGCACCACCGTTCCCCAGGTGACCAGGACGAGCACGAGGGCCAGCGGGATCCGCAGGTCGATCCACCAGTGCTGGCTGACGAAGTTCACGTAGATCGCCAGCGCCACCAGGGTCACCGGTACCGTTCGGTAGGCCACCAGGCGCAACGAGAGGATCCGCCAGGCCGAACAGACGTAGCTGCCCACCGCCGCGTAGAGGAATCCGCTGTACAGCGGCACCCCGCCGAACTTGGTGTGGGCATCCTCCGGATAGCTCCACGACCCGAGCCGTACCTTGATCAGCTCAAAGGCCAGCCCGACCAGATGGAACCCGGCGATGACGGCTATCTCCTGGTTGCTCTCCCACCGCAGCGCACGGAAGACCACGGTCACCGCCACGGCGAAGATCAGCAGCGCGTCATAGCGCGGAATCGGCAGTGGCAGCACCGACGAAGCGGCCAGCCCCGCGAACATGGCGACCGCGAACACGCACGACTTCGCCTCGGCCCACGCGAAGCGGAACATCTGGGCGACAAAGAACCTCACGCCTTATCCGATCGTCCGCACTGCGCCCAGGTTCATCGGCTTTCGGGGAGGTTTGGTGCAGAAATCGGGAGGTCGCGCCCACGCGGCGTTCGGGACGACACCGCGAAGGCCGTAGGCAACCTAGCCGCCACCGGCACACTCGATCGCCCTGACCGCGGCCGCGACCCCGTCCTCGGCGCGGACCCGTCGGCCCAGCTCGCGGGCGGCCTCGGCGCGGGCATCGGCCTGCTCGATCGCCTCGGCCAGGCTGTGCGGGGTGAGCTTGGTCAGCGGGGGAGCCGCGATACCGAGGGCGTGAACACGGCGGGCCCAGAACGGCTGGTCTCCCAGGAACGGCCTGACGACCTGCGCGATGCCCGCTCGCATCGCCGCGGCGACGGTGCCCACCCCGCCATGGTGCACGGCCAGTGCCGTACGCGGCAGCAGCCACTCGTGCGGGACCGCGTCCATGACCAGCACGTCCTCGCGCAGTTCCGCGTCTCGCAGCGCGCCCCAGCCGGTGGCGAGCACGCCGCGCCGCCCGGTGAGCCGCAGCGCTTCCAGCACCGTGGCGGTCAGCGTGCCGGCGTCCTTGGTGACCACGCTGCCGAAGCCGACATAGATCGGCGGCTCGCCCTCCTCGAGAAACCGGGTGAGCCGCTCCGGCGGCCGCCAACCAGGCTCGGCGGGCAGGGGCAGGAAGCCCAGCGGCTCCGCGGAAGGTGGCCAGTCGGGCGGGACCGGCAGCAGTCGCGGGCTCCAGGCGTTGAGCACACCGCCCTCGGCGACCCTCTGCGTGAAGCCGGGCGCCCGGCCGGGCAGGCCCAGGGCCTGCGCACGCCACGTGCGGACCATCCCGCGCCACGGGGCCTCCACGGCTGCCGCCACGTGCCAGCTCAGCTTGTTGAGCGTGCGCGGTAACCGTACGGGGACGATCGGCAGCGCGAAGTGGGAGGTCGGCTGGTAGAGCGGGACGGTCAGGGCGGCGAGCGAGGCGACCCCCATCCTGTCGGCCAGATGCGGCGCGCCGAGCGTCTTGGGCGCGTAGACCACGATGTCGGCGGGCCGGTCGCGAAGCGTGGCGAGATCGTCGAGCCAGGCGCGCATCAGCGGCTTCACCTTGCGGACCGCGGTGATCGCCGCACGGGTTCCCTTGCCCGCCACCTCGTCCTGCACGGCGAACACGCTGTCGTCCAGCGGGGCGAAGTCCACCTGGTACGGCTCCACGAGCGCCCCGAACCTGCGCGGGGCGGCCAGCGTCGCTTCGTGACCCGCCGCGGTGAGTCCGCGGGCCAGCGCGACGAACGGCTGGACGTCACCCCGGCTCCCGGTCGTGACGATGAGCACCTTCATCGTGATTCCTCCCATTCGTCCAGGAGCCGGGGGAACCGCTCTGCCATGAACGCGTACATGTCGCGCATGTTCTCCAGGCGCTTGCGCCGGGCCGGATCGTCGCCGACGGCGCGGAGCCCGCGCTCCGCCAGCCGCGTGAACTGCTCGAACTCCGCCATCTTCGCTCTGAACGCGCGGCCGAAGACGTCCTCTGTGAGCCGGTAGCGGTCCCGGCGGTCGCCCCTGCGGCGGAACCGCTCGGTCAGGCCGGCGCTCTCCAGCGTGCGCAGCGCCACGCTCATGCTGCTCTTGGCCACCCCGAGCGCGTCGCACAGCTGAGGGGCGTCCGCGCCGTCGGTGTCGGCGGTCAGCAGCCATCCCATGACCCGGCCCGCCGTCCTGCTCAGTCCCAGCCGCTCATAGAACAGCCCCGCCTCCTCCGCGAAGGCCTCCATCTCATCCATCCTTCAACTGTACAGCTTGTTCGGAACAATCCGAACAAACGGTCGTCTGAGAGTTGCCGTGCGGGAGCCAACAGTCCGTACGAGGACACGCCCGGAAATTTGGGCGGGAAGTATCAAAGGATGTTCCATTGACACCAACCTTGGGCCGGTGTTCAAATGGCACCACTCGACGGCAGGGCAAGCGGCCGAATGTGACCTCGCTTGCCACTCTCATCTGGAGCGGCGCGATGAAGATCCAACCCCTCGCAGCCGGAGCGTCCGCGATGCTCCTCGCCGCCGCCCTGACCGCCTGCGGCGGCGATGGCGATTCCGAGACCTCGGCAGGCGCCGGTACGACGATCACCTACTGGGCCAGCAACCAGGGCGCGAGCCTGCAGAACGACAAGGACATCCTGACCCCCGAGATCGCGAAGTTCACCCAGCAGACCGGGATCAAGGTCAAGCTCGAGGTCGTGCCGTGGACCGACCTCACCAACAACACCCTGTCGGCGGCCGTCAGCGGCCAGGGCCCCGACGTGCTCAACATCGGCAACACCAACGCGGTGACCTTCCAGTCGACCGGAGCGTTCCTGCCCTTCGACGACGCCGCGCTGCAGAAGATCGGCGGTAGGGACCGCTTCGTCGCGAGCTCCTTCGCCACGGCGGGCAAGGCGGGCGAGCCGCCCACCTCGATCCCGCTCTACAGCCAGGTCTACGCGCTGTACTACAACAAGAAGCTGTTCAATGACGCCGGTCTGAAGCCGCCCACGATGTGGGAGGAACTGGTCGCGGCCGCACAGAAGTTGACCGATCCCGCGAAGAAGAAGTACGGCATCGTCATCCCGGGCGCCACCGTCAACGCCAGCATGCACTTCGCCTACATCTTCAGCGAGCAGAACGGCGGCTCCGCCTTCGACGCCGCGGGCAAGCCCACGTTCACCACGCCCGGCATGATCGCCGGCGTCAAGCAGTACGTGGACCTGCTGGCGAAACACCACGTCGTCAACCCGAGCGCCGCGCAGTACAGCGACTCCGCGCAGGCCGCCGGCGACTTCGCCAGGGGAGACGCCGCGATGTACATGGCGCAGACCTCCGGCATCAACGTGCTGGCGGAGAACGGCATGAAGCCCGACGAATACGGCATCGTGCCGATCCCGGCTCCGGCCGCAGGCAAGAAGGTCTCCAGCTTCGTCGCCGGGACCAACATCTCGGTGTTCAAGAACAGCGAGAACGTCGACGCGGCCCTCCAGTTCGTCAAGTTCATGACGAGCGACGAGGAGCAGAAGATCCTCAACAAGGCCTACACCACGCAGCCCGCGGTCCAGGGCGTGCCCGCGGCCTTCACCGACGACAAGGAGAAGCTCGGCACCTTCACCGAGGTCCTCGCCGGTCAGGCCAAGCCGCTGCCGCTCGTCCCCGGTATCCAGGCGTTCCAGGCCAACGTCGGCGGCGCGGCCGTCGCGCTGGTCGCCAAGGCCGCGACCGGAGCGCCGGTGGGCGACGCGGAGGTGAGGGCCGCGCTGGAAGCGGCGCAGCAGAAGATGGGAGCGAGCTGATCATCGTTTCCCCCGACCGACAACCGACCGAACCACGGGTTGCGGCCCAGCGCGCGGCCTCCCGAGGAGAACGAGATGGCAGCGACGACGTTCCCCAGGCGGCCCGCGCGGGCGCCGAAAGACGGGCCGGGCCCGGACGAGGCCCGGCCGCGCGGGCTCAGACGCATCAACTGGACCCGGGCGGCCCCCTACCTGCTGATCCTCCCGGCGGTGGTCTTCGAGCTGCTCGTGCACGTCATCCCGATGATCGTCGGGATCTTCATGAGTCTCATCGAGCTCACCCAGCTGTTCGTCACCAACTGGTCGGCGGCGCCGTTCGCGGGGCTGGGCAACTTCAGGGTGGCGCTCGACTTCTCCGGGCCGCTCGGCCAGCAGCTGCTGCGTTCCTTCGGGATCACGCTCGGCTTCACGGTGCTGGTCATCGGGGTCTCGTACGCGTTCGGCATGGCGGCCGCGATCGTGCTGCAGCGGCCGATGCGCAGCCGGGGCTTCCTGCGCACGTTGTTCCTGATCCCGTACGCGCTGCCCGCGTACGCCGGGATCATCGTATGGAAGTTCATGCTGCAGCGCGACAACGGCCTGATCAACCAGTTCATCGTGGATGTGTTGCACCTGGTGGACGACCGGCCGTTCTGGCTGATCGGCGGGAACGCGTTCGTCTCGGTGGTGGTCGTGTCGATCTGGCAGCAGTGGCCGTTCGCGTTCCTGATGTCGATGGCGGGGATGCAGAGCATCCCGGACGAGCTGTACGAGGCGTCGGCGATCGACGGCGCGAGCACCTGGCAGCAGATGCGGCACATCACGCTGCGGATGATGCGGCCGATCAGCGCGGTCCTGATGCTCCTGCTCTTCCTGTGGACGTTCCGCGAGTTCAACACCCCCTACGTGCTTTTCGGGCCGACCCCGCCCGCGTCCGCCGACCTGCTGACCGTGCACATCTATTCCAGCTCGTTCATCACCTGGAACTTCGGCCTCGGCTCGGCGATGTCCGTGCTGCTGATGTTGTTCCTCGTCGTGGTCGCGGGCCTGTGGGCGCTGTGGAACAGGAGAGTGAACCGCAATGCGTGAGCAGACGTCGTTCCGCGTCTTCCGCTGGGTGGTGCTGGTCCCGCTCGCCGTGTTCACGATCGTGCCGCTCTACGTGGTGCTGACCTCGGCGCTGAAGCCGCTGCGGGACGTGCAGGGCGAGTTTCAGTGGTGGCCGACGCATCTGACGCTGGCGCCGTTCGTCGACATGTGGTCGACCGTGCCGCTGGCCGACTACTTCGTCAACAGCCTCGTCGTGACGCTCACGTCGATGGTGTTCAGCGTCGTCATCGCGATTTTCGCGGCGTACGCCATCTCGCGTTATCGCTTCCGCGGCCGGGGCGCGTTCTCCGGCGTGATCCTCTCGACGCAGATGTTCCCAGGGGTGCTGTTCCTGCTGCCGCTGTTCATCATCTTCGTCAACATCGACCGGAGCCTCGGCTTCACCTTCCTCTACCAGACGCGGATCGGGCTGATCGTCACCTACCTGACGTTCACCCTGCCGTTCTCGATCTGGATGCTGGCCGGTTATCTGGACAGCATCCCGCGCGCACTGGACGAATCGGCGAAGGTGGACGGCACGACGGCGCTGGGCGCGCTGTTCCGGGTGCTGCTGCCCGCCGCCAGGCCCGGCATCATCGCGGTCGCCGTCTACGCGTTCATGACCGGCTGGGGCGAGATCCTGTTCGCCTCGCAGCTGACCAACAGCGAGACCCGTACGCTGTCGGTCGGCATGCAGAGCTACGCCACCGAGACGAACGTCTACTGGAACCAGGTCATGGCGGCGGCGCTGGTGGTCAGCGTGCCGATCGTGGCCGGCTTCCTCATCCTGCAGCGCTACCTCGTGACCGGCCTGACCGCCGGCGCGGTGAAGTAGGGCTCGTCATGCCGCTGGACGTCATCTGCGTCGGGGTCGTCACCGTCGACACCATCACCACGATCGACCGGCTGCCCGCCGCGGACGGCCGGGTGGTCGGCGAGCCGTTCACCGTCGCCGGAGGCGGCCCGGCCGCGACGGCGGCGGTCGCGCTGGCCAGGCTGGGCGCCCGCGTCGGTTTCTGCGGCGTCGTCGGCGCCGACGACGCGGGGCGGCTGAGCAGGAAGCTGCTGGAGGACGAGGGTGTGGACACCACGTGGCTGCGCGCCAGGCCCGGCGTCCGCACGCCGCAGAGCATGATCATGGTGTCCCGGGCGTCCGGCACGCGGGCGATCGTCACCTCGCCCTCGACCGCGCCCGACCCGCCGCCGCGCGGCGTGGCCCGCTGGTTGCACGCCGACCAGACCGGCTACGCCGCCGCCCGCGTGGCTCTGGGCGGTGGGACGTCGCTCAGCGTCGACGGCGGCAACCCGATCCCCGGCCTCGACCTGGCCGGCGTCGAGTTGTACGCGCCGACCGCCGGATCATTGTGCGCCGCCTTCCCCGCCCCTGACCTGGCCGCGAGCCTGCGGGCCGCCGCGGCGGGCGCCGGGCAGGTGGTGGCGACTCTGGGTGGCGACGGCTGCGACGTCCTGGTCGCGGGCGAGTTGACGCACGTCCCGCCGGTGCCGGTCGAGCCCGTGTCCACGATGGGCGCCGGTGACGTCTTCCACGGCGCGCTGCTGGCCGGGCTGGTCGAAGGCCGGCCGCTGGTCGAGGCGGCGCGGCGGGCCAACCTCGTGGCGGCGCTCTCGTGCCGCGCGCTCGACGGCAGGAGCGGCATACCCCGCGCCGCCGAGGTGGAGCAATGGCTGTCCACGGCGCGTCCCGCGCCGCGGTCCGATTGAGAACGGAGAATGATGTCTGGGAATTCTGTGACCCCCCGAGAACACGCGATGCGCAGGTTGACCGCCCCGCTGGAATCGGCCGAGGGCGGTTTCGCCATGCTCGCGCTGGACCAACGGGAGTCACTGCGCCAGATGTTCCCCCTTGTCAACGGCCAGGAAGCAGCCGACGAGGCGCTGCGCGAGTTCAAGTCAACGGCGACACGGGTGCTGTCACCGCTGGCCTCCGCGGTGCTGCTCGACCGGCTGTACGGCGTGGCCGACGCCGCGCCCGAGTCGCTCGCGTCCAGCCTGATCCTGGCCGCCGACCTGCTGGAACAGCCGCCGGGCCGGCCGGTGCTCACCACTCACCTCGACACCGCCGTCACTCCCGAGTACGTCCGTCAGGTCGGGGCCGCCGCGCTGAAGTTCCTGGTGATCTGGCGGGCCGACGGCGACCCGGCCGAGCGCGAGCGGCTGGTCCGCTCGTTCCTCGACGTGGCCGCCGCCGCCGAGGTCCCCAGCCTGGTGGAGGCGATCGTACGGCCGGCCGACGGCCAGACCTGGGCCCCGGAGGAGCGGCATGCCGCCATCCTCCAGGCGGCCAGGGAGATCGCCACGCTGGGCGGTACGATCTACAAGGCAGAGGTGCCCGGATACCAGCCGGGTGACCTGTCACGGGTCAGGGAGCAGGCCGAACGCCTGTCGGAGATCGTCCCGGGGCCATGGGTGGTGTTGTCGAACGGGGTCGATCCCGCGGACTTCGCATCGGCCGTACGCGAGGCGTGTCTCGGCGGTGCGAGCGGTTTTCTCGCGGGACGGGCGATCTGGGGCGATACTGTCGCTGACCCGGACACGCTGGGCGCGCTGACCCACCGTTCGGCGGAGAGGTTGCGCGCGCTGACTGCCATCGTGGCCGAGACGTCACGACGGAGCCTAGGAACCTCACAATGACCAAGGAAAACTTCCGTTACACCTCCGCGCCGGAGCGCCGGGATCGGCTGGTGCAGTTCATCACCGAACAGGGCTACTGCACGATCACCGAGTTGTCGAAGGCGTTCGCCGTGTCGGAGATGACCATCCGCCGCGACGTGCTGCGGCTGACCGAACAGGGCAAGGTACGCGCGTTCCGCGGCGGTGTGGGCTCGCTGTCCAAGCAGGAGATGGAGGGCAGCGACTACCACCTGCGGGACATGAAGATGGCCGACGCCAAGCGGGCCATCGCGCTGAAGGCGATCGAGATGGTCGGCGCGGGCTCGGTGGTGGCGATCGATGCGGGCACGACGACCCGCCAGGTGGCCGATCTCCTGCCCGCCGACCAGAACATCACGGTTGTCACCCATTCGTTCCCGGTGGTGTCGAGCCTGATCGGGCGCAGCGGGACCTACGTGATGTGCCTGGGCGGGTTGCTGCACCCGGAGTCGTTGTCGTTCGACGGCCCGGCGACCCTGTCCGCGATCTCCAACCTGCAGGTGGAGACGTTGTTCCTGGCCGCCAGCGGGATCGGCGAGCGGGGCGCGTTCTGCGGCAACGGGTTCGACGCCATCACCAAGCGGGCGCTGATCGAGGTGGCCGAGCGGGTCGTGCTGCTCACCGACTCCTCGAAGTTCTACGCCTCCGCCATGGTGAAGATCTGCGACTGGGACGCGATCGACCGGGTCATCATCGACGACCACCTCACGGAGGAACAGCACACCATGCTCCAGCAGCAGGACATCGACGTGGTGACGGTGACGACCGCGCCGCGTGAGCTGGCCAGCGGCGCCGCCTCATGACCCGGCACCGCGTCGCGGTCATCGCCGGCGACGGCATCGGCCAGGAGGTGGTGCCGGCCGCGATGGGCTGCCTCGACCTGGTGGCCGCGCGGCACGGCGTCGACCTCGACTGGCGCCATCTCGACTGGGGCTCCGACCACTACCGGGAACACGGCAGGATGATGCCGGTCGACGGGCTGGACATCCTGGCCGAGCATGACGCGATCTTCCTGGGCGCGGTCGGGGTCCCGGACATCCCCGACGTCGAGACGCTGTGGGGACTGCTGATCCCGATCAGGCGGCGGTTCGAGCAGTACGTCAACCTGCGGCCGGTCAGGACGTTGCCAGGAGTGCGCTCGCCGCTGGCCGAGGCGGGACCGATCGACCTGGTCGTGGTCCGGGAGAACAACGAGGGCGAATACTCCGAGATCGGCGGCCGGATGTACCACGGCCTGCCGGAGGAGTCGGCGGTGCAGGAGGCGGTGTTCACCCGCCGTGGCGTCACCCGGGTCGCCCGGTACGCCGCCGAGTTGGCCGCGGGCCGGAGCGGGCGGCTCACCTCGGCCACCAAGAGCAACGGGATCGTGCACACGATGCCGTTCTGGGACGAGGTGGTCAGGGAGGTGCTGGCCGGGTTCCCCGACGTGGAGCTGCGCAGCGAGCTGATCGACGCGCTGGCCGCGAGCCTGGTGCTGCACCCCGCCCGTTACGACGTGATCGTGGCGTCCAACCTGTTCGGCGACATCCTGTCCGATCTGGCGGGCGCGGTCACCGGGTCGATCGGGGTGGCCCCGAGCGCCAACCTCAACCCGGAGCGGCGGCATCCGTCGATGTTCGAGCCCGTGCACGGGTCGGCTCCGGACATCGCCGGGCAGGGCGTGGCCAACCCGGTCGGCCAGCTCTGGAGCGGCGCGATGATGCTCGACCACCTGGGCCACCCGGAGGCCGCCGCCGAGCTGACGGCGGCCTTCGAGGCGGCGCTGGCGAGCGGCGTGCGGACCCGCGACCTGGGCGGGACGGCTTCCACGGCCGAGTTCACGGAAAGCGTGCGGAAGATCATCGAGGAAAGCGCGTGAAGCTCTGCATCGACGTGATCATCGAGGACGGCGCGTGAAGCTCTACATCGACGGGGATGTCAGGTCTGGGTGAAGGCGGTGTCGAAGCGGGCGTGCGGCTGGTCCCAGAGCAGTGAGCGGACGAACTCCAGGGCCTTGGGCGCGCCGTGCAGGCGGCTCATCCCGGCGTCCTCCCACTCGATGGAGATCGGGCCGGTGTAGCCGATCGACTCCAGGGCGCGGAAGGCGTCCTCGAAGGGCACGTCGCCGTGCCCGGCGGAGACGAAGTCCCAGCCGCGCCTCGGGTCGCCCCAGGCCAGGTGCGAGCCGAGGCGACCCACCCGGCCGTCCTTGGCGCGCAGCCGGGTGTCCTTGCAGTCCACGTGGTAGATGCGGTCGGCGAAGTCGACGATGAAGTTGGCCGGGTTGACGTCCTGCCACATCATGTGGCTGGGGTCCCAGTTGAGGCCGAAGGCGTCCCTGCGGTCGATCGCCGCCAGGGTCCTGGCGGTGGTCCAGTAGTCGTAGGCGATCTCGCTCGGGTGCACCTCCAGGGCGAACTTGACGCCCTCGGAGTCGAACACGTCCATGATCGGGTTCCACCGTGCGGCGAAGTCGGCGTACCCGTCGTCGATCACCTCTTGCGACACCGGCGGATACATCGCGACATAGCGCCAGATCTTGGACCCGGTGAAGCCGGTCACCACCGACGCGCCCAGCTTGCGGGCCAGGATCGCGGTCTTCTTGACCTGCTCGGTCGCCCGGGCGCGGACGCCGTCCGGGTCGCCGTCGCCCCACGTGCGCGGGCCGACGATCGGCTCGTGCCTGAAGTCCAGCGGGTCGTCGCAGATCACCTGGCCCTGGGCGTGGTTGGACAGCGCCCACACCCCCAGGCCGTGGCGGTCGAGGATCTCGCGGCGCGAGTCGAGGTACTTCTCGTCCTCAAGCGCCCGGTCCACGTCCAGGTGCTGGGACTTGCAGGCGATCTCCAGGCCGTCGAAGCCCCACTCGCCCGCCAGCCGGGCCACCTCCTCGAACGGCAGATCGGCCCACTGCGCGGTGAACAGGGTGACGGGATGGGTGGCCATTCAGATCTCCTGGAGGAACTCGAGCTGGTTGCCGAAGCAGTCGTGGGTGTGGAAGCGGCGGTGGCCGGGATAGTCGCCGTTCATCACGTACGCGACGCCGTGCGCGTCCAGCCGGGCGGCGAGCGCGTCCAGGTCGTCCACCAGGATCGCCGGGTGGCTGACCCGGTTGGGCCTGAAGTCGTCCTCGGGCAGGCCGTGCACCTCCAGCCCATCGGTGCGGAACCAGCAGCCGACCTGGCGCATGGTCGCCGGCTTGGGCACCGGGGTCAGGCCGAGCACGCCCGCGTAGAACGCCCGCGCCTCCTCCTCCGCACCCACGGGCATGGTGAACGTCGCGTGATGCAACCTCATGAACGTCATCGCTTCACCTCGGCCGCGTGGACCCGGTCGACCGCGTCCTTGAGGATCTTGGGCAGGTCGCGCTCAGGGATGGTGAACGAGTGCTCGTCGTCGATGGCCAGCGGCGCGCCGAAGACCACGACGCCCGCGCCGATCGCCGGGCAGCTCACGGCCTGGTCGATCGACAACCCGCCGACCGCCTGCACGGGCACGGTCGTCGCGGCGACGATCCCCGGCAGGTCGGTGAGCGGTGACAGGCGCAGTTCCCTGTGCATGTCGCGATGATCGTGCCCGATGTGGTGCAGGACCATGCCGGCACCCAGCCGCTCCAGCCGCCGCGCCTCGGCCACCCGGTCCTCGGCGCCCATGTCGTCGCCCATCACCAGGATCCCGTGGTCGGCCCCGGCCTCGCAGACCCGCTGGACCGTCGCGTCGTGCGCCCGCCCCATCACGACCACGGCGTCCGCTCCCGCCTCGGCGAACATGGTGGTCTCGCCGTACCCGCCGTCCATGATCTTGAGGTCGGCGATCAGCGGGTGGCCGGGGTACTCGCGGCGCAACGCGCGTACGGCGTGCGCGCCCTCGGCCATCACCAGCGGGGTGCCGATCTCCAGCCAGTCGGCCCCCGCCTCGGCCGCGATGGCCGCCATCCGCAGGCCGTCGTCCAGGTTCTTCAGGTCGAGCGAGACCTGGACCAGGCCGTGCGTCAGGTCGGCGCGCCGCAGTCCGCGAATCGACGTGCTCATCGGATGTCCTCTCGTGCTTGCTTGGCCCGTTCGTGGGCGCGTACCCGGACGGCGGTGGAGCCGCCGAACCAGCGGTCCCTGGCCGCGCGCAGGAAGTCGGCCGAGGCGCGCAGCTCGTCGAGGCCGTTGACGCCGTCCTCGATGCTGATCCAGCCGTCGTACCCGGCCTCGACCAGGATGCTGAAGATCCGGTCGTAGTCGTTGAGCCCGCGCCCGATCACGCCGTGCTTGAGCGCGGGCGCGTAGCCGATCGTGCCGTCGGCCTGACGCAGGTCGTCCAGCGTGGTGCCGGGCTCCAGGAAGCGGTCGGACGCCTGCATGGTGACCACCCGGTCGATCACGCCCTCCAGGAACTCGGCCGAGTCCACTCCGGCGGTGATCGCGTTGGACGGGTCGTACTGCACGCCGAAGTGCACCCGGTCGGGGATGCCGGCCAGGATCCGGTGGAAGACGGCCGGTGCCTGGGCGAACTCGGGGTGGTTCCAGGTGCCGGCCTTGTAGTGGTTCTCGATGGCCAGCACGATGTCCAGCTCGGCGGCCAGCGGCAGCAGCCCGCTGATCGCCTCAGACGCCCACTGCACGCCCTGCTCGACGGCCACCTGGGGGTAGCGCTGGCCGCTCAGCACCCGGCAGGTCGCGCCGGGCCCGCCCAGCCTGGCGGTGATCCGCATGAACTCGGCCTGCGCCTCGATCTCCCTGGCCCGCGCGTCCGCGTCGGGGTTGGTGAAGTCGGGCGAGGCGCACATCATCGGCATCTCGAACCCGGCTTCGGCGAGCGCCGTGCCGACCCGGTCCACCTCGTCGTCGCTTCCTGTCCAGAAGAAGCCGGTGTGCAGTTCGAGCCCGTCCACGCCGAGCGCGCGGGCCTCCTCGATCCAGTCGAACACGGTCTTGGTGCGCCGGATCACCAGCTGATCCAGATCACCCTTTGGGAACGCTGCGATCCTCACGAAATCCCCTGTTTCACCCAAAATATGGGAGCAATCATACAGACTTTGAGCGAAAACTGAACTACTGTTGCTCGGGAGCGACCACTTTTTGCTGGAGATCTACTGGAGATCGTTGAATGAAGGCGTTGGTCAAGTACGCGCACGCGGACGGCGCGCTGGAGGTCCGCGACGTGCCCCGGCCACAGGCCGGTCCGAGCACCGTCCTGGTACGCGTGCACACCGTCGGAGTATGCGGTTCCGACATCCACATGTGGCACGACACGCAGAGCAAGAGCTCCAAGGGCGTGCTGCCGGTGACGCTGGGCCACGAGTCCGCCGGGGCGATCGAAGCCGTGGGCGAGGGCGTCACGGGCTGGTCGATCGGCGACCGGGTGGTGTGCGAGACGGCCGCGTCGATCTGCGGTGTGTGCGCCCTGTGCCGGGCGGGCCGGTACAACCTGTGTCCCCGGCGCGAGGGCTACGGGCTCAAGCGCGACGGCGCCATGGCCGAATACCTCGTGGCCGAGCCCCGGGTGCTGCACCGGATCCCGGACGGCATCCCGTACGAGCTGGCCGCCATGTGCGAGCCGTACGCGGTCGCGTACAACGCCGTCGTCGAGCGCGCCGGAGTGCGGCCCGGTGACCTGGTGGTCGTCCAGGGCGCGGGCGCGATCGGCACGCTCGCCCTGGAGGTCGCCATCCAGCAGGGCGCGGCCACCACGGTCGTGCTCGGCACCGGCATCGACGCGCACCGGCTGGAGAAGGCCAAGCAGCTCGGCGCCGACCACACCGTCGACATCACCAGGCAGGACCCCGTCGAGGTGGTCGCCGGGTTGCACGACGGGCTCGGCGCCGACCTGGTCGTGGACGCCACCGGGGTGAGCGCCGCACTGCGGCAGAGCATGGAGCTGGTACGTCCGGCGGGAGCGATCGCCAAGGTCGGCTGGGGGCCGCAGCCGCTCGGCTTCACCCTGGATCCGCTGGTCAAGAAGGCCGTCACGCTCTACGGCTGCTACTCGCACACCTGGAGCACCTGGGAGAGCGTGTTGCGCCTGTTCGGCCTGGGCAAGCTCCGGCCCGACCTGGTGCTGGGCGGCGTCTACCCGATCGAGGAGTGGCAGGAGGCCTTCTCCGCCATGCAGCGCGGCGACAACGTCAAGTCCGCCCTTCGCATGGAGGCGGCGACGTGACGGCCGCTCCGCTGCGGCTCGGCGTGCTCGGGCTGGGTGCGGTGGCGCAGGCCGTACACCTGCCGCTGCTCGCCAAGCGCCCCGACCTCTACACGATCGCGGCCGTCGCCGACCTGTCCTCCGAGGTCACCGAGGTGATCGGCGACCGGTACGGCATCCCCCCGCGCCGCCGCTTCACGAACCTCGGCGACCTGCTCGACGCGGGCGGCCTGGATGCGGTGATGATCCTGGCCCGCGGCTCGCACGCGCCCGAGGTCCGCGCGGTGTTCGAGCGCGGCCTGCCGGTCTTCTGCGAGAAGCCGCTCGCCTACACCCTCGCAGAAGTCGACGACCTGGCCGCACTCGGCGGGCGGATCCTGGTCGGCTACATGAAGCAGTACGACCCGGCGGTCATCGCGGCGGAGCGGGCGCTGGCCGAGGTGGACGACATCCGCAGCATCGAGGCGACCGTGCTGCACCCGCCCGGGGCCTCGCAGCTCGCACTGGCCCGGGTGGTCGGGCCGGCCACTCCGCTCCCGCCTGGCCCCCAGGAGGCGATCGACCGTCAGTTGTGGCGGGACGCCGTGGGGGACGCGGACGAGTCGTTGTGGCGGGCCTACCGCGGCTGCCTGGTGAGCAGTCTCGCGCATGATCTGTCCATCATGCGGAGTTTCGGCGCGCCGCCCGCCACCGTGGAGTACGCCGACATCTGGCGGCAGATCTCCCGGCACACCCGGCGCGACGTGGGCCGGGACCGCAAGTCGTTCGGCGAGCACCCGCCGTCGATCGCGGCCACCGGCACCCTCCCCGCCGGCGGCCGGTACACCCTGGCCTGGCACTACCTGCCCGACTTCCCCGCCTACCGGGAGACGGTCCGGGTCGTGCACGGCCGCGGCACCGTCGAGCTGACCTTCCCCTCGCCGTACCTGCTGCACGCCCCCACCGAGCTGGTCGTCACGACGCTGGACGGCGACGCCGAGCGCCGGGTGTCGCGCCGCAGCGTCACCGAGGCGTTCGAGACGCAGCTCGAAGCGTTCCACGCGTACGTCCGCGAGGGCACGCCGCCGAGGTCCGGGCTGGCCGAGGGCCGTGCCGACGTCCTGACCTGCCAGCAGATCGTGGCCGCCTACGCCGCCCGCACCGGCACGCCGGTCGGTGGCGAGGTCGGCCGCCTGGTGAAGGAGCGCCCGTGATCCGCGTCGCCATCATCGGGTACGGCCTGGCCGGACGCGTCTTCCACGGCCCGCTGCTCGGCGCCGACCCGTCCTACTCCGTGCGCGGCATCGTCACCGCGAACCCGGAGCGGGCCGCGGCCGCCGCGTCCCGTCATCCTGACGCCCGCATCCTGTCCGGCCCGGGGCAGGTGTTGTCCGGCGACTTCGACCTGGCCGTGGTGGCCGCACCCACCCCCAGCCATGTCGAGCTGGCCACCCTGACCGTGGGGGCCGGGCTGCCGACCGTCGTGGACAAGCCGCTGGCCGTACGCGCCGCCGACGCCGAGGCCCTGATCACGCTCGCCGAGCGCGGCGGGGTGCCGCTGACCGTCTTCCAGAACCGCAGGTGGGACGGCGACTTCCTGACCGTGCGGCGACTCGTCACCGAAGGGCTGCTCGGCGACGTGTGGCGCTTCGAGTCCCGCTTCGAATGGCTCAGCGCCCGGCCCAGACCCGCCTGGAAGATCGGCACCGCCGGGCGGGACGGCGGCGGCGTCGCCTACGACCTGGGCGCGCACCTCGTCGACCAGGCCATCCAGCTCTTCGGCCCGGTCAAGGAGGTGTACGGCGAGCTCGATCGGCACCGGGAGAACGCGGTGAACGACGATGACAGCTTCATCGCGCTGACCCACGAGTCCGGGGTCAGGTCGCATCTGGGGATGAGCAGCCTGGTGGCGCAGCGCGGGTTCAGGTTCCGGGTGCTGGGGTCGGCGTCGGCGTACGGCAAGTGGGGGCTGGATCCGCAGGAGTCGCAGCTCGCCTCGGGGATGTCGCCGCTGGACGACGGCTTCGGGGTGGAGCCCGCGCGGGCCCACGGGATCCTGGGACGGGACGGCGAGGGCTCGCCGCTGCCCACCGAGCGCGGCGCCTATCGCGCCTTCTACGCCCGGTTGGCCGAGGCCCTGACGGGCGGAGGACCGGTGCCGGTCGACCCGCGGGACGCGCTCGCCGCCATCCGCGTCATCGAGGACCTGCACGGCTAAGAGAGCGTCCGCCGTCATCGGCGGGCGCTCTCAGCTCAGAGGGTCTGGGTGTACGGGTCCCAGCTCTCAGGGATAGGGGTGGCCGGCGGGGCACTACTGTCCACGTGGACGGTCTCGCGGCGTTCGATGGACTCCGAGATGGCGGCCATCGTGTCGAGGACGTGGTACGCGAGCCGCCCCGACGCGCGGTGCGGGACGCCGGCGCGGGCCGAGCGGGCGATGTCCAGCGTGCCGAGACCGCGGCCGCCGACAGGGCCTGAGCAGGGCACGGTCGTCCACTCCTGGTCATCGCCGCGTCGCAGACACAGGTCGCCGTCGAAGTGGTTGGGATCCGGGATGGACAGCGTGGCCTCCGAACCCACGATCTCCACGTGCCCCACCCGGCGGTGCGGCGAGTCCCAGCTCAGAACGCTGGTCGAGGTCTGCCCCGATTCGAACTCGGCGATGATGCTCACATAAGTCGGGACTTGCACCGAAATATCGTGACCGGTCTTGGGGCCGACCAGCAGCCGCCTGACCGGCCGGGCGATCCGCCCCACCGCCGTCACCGCGGCGAACGACCCGAGCGACTGGGTGAGCGCCGTCAGATAGTAGGGGCCCATGTCCCACAGCGGCCCGGCGCCGCGCGACAACAACACCTCCAGGTTGCGGTGGTCGGCCACCGGCCCCGGCGTCTCGAACAGCGTCAGCCCGGTCAGCGGCACCCCGATGTCGCCCCGGTCGATCATCCGGCGGGCCGTCTGGAGCCCCGCGCCGAGGAAGGTGTCCGGCGCGCCGCCGACCCGCAGCCCCGCGGCGTCGGCCTTCTCGAGCAGTCGACGTCCGCTCTCCCGGTCGAGCGCGAACGGCTTCTCCGTCCACACGTGCTTGCCGGCGTCGAGCGCCGCCATCGACACCTCGGCATGCGCCGCCGGGATGGTCAGGTTGACGATGATCTCCACGTCGGGGTGGCGCAGAGCCTGCTCGGGCGTGCCCGACTCGGCCACGCCGTACGCCTTGGCCTGCTCGGCGGCCCGCTCGGGCAGCAGGTCGGCGACGATTCTGACGTCCAGGTCGGGGAACGCGGTGAGGTTCGTCAGGTACTGTTCGCTGATCTTGCCCGCGCCGATGACGCCGACGCCGACCGCGCTCATGCGGTTACCCGCGCGTTGAAGTAGGCGAAGCTGGCCGCGATGGCCTCGAAGATGTCGCCGTCGTACGCGTCGAACTCGACCACCCCGGCCTCCAGTCGCGGTGCGGCGTCGAGGATCTCCGGCCACGGCATCTTCCCCTGACCGGCGGGACGCTGCTGGAGGTTCTCCCGGTTGATCGGGCCGTCCTTGAGGTGCAGGAAGTGCACCCGGTCGCGCTGCCTGCCGAGCAGTTCGAGCACGTCCTCGCCGCCGACCGCCACCCAGTAGGCGTCCACTTCGAGCAGTACGTCCGGCCGTACCCGATCGACCAGGCACTCGAGCGCGGTACGCCCACCGAACCTGCGCTCCAGCTCCCACCAGTGGTTGTGATAGCCGACCCGCAGACCGTACTCCCCGGCCTTTTCCGCGGCCCTGTTGAGATATCCGGCGATCCGGTCCACGTCGGCCTCGGACGTCCAGAACTGTTCGGGAATGAACGTGTCGATCACCGTGCCGGCGCCGAGCTCCTTCGCTGCGGTGAAGATCGCGTCGAGGTCGACGTCGACCAGCGAGGAGGTCATCGTCGGCGAGGCCAGGCCGGTGTCCCGCACCGCGGCCAGGAACTCGGGACCGCGCGAGTACAGCTTGTAGGAGGACTCGATCTGCCGGTAACCGATGTCCGCGACCTTGACGAGCGTGCCGGGAAGGTCCTCCTCGATGGCATCGCGGACGCTGTAGAGCTGGAGGGAGAGGGAGGGGAGTGGCACAGTCAACCTTTCGCCATGGCATGCGCCGCCCTGGTCGACACTGCGGCGGCCCGCACCAACATGTTACTAAATTAACGAATATCTGTGCATTAGGCACCATGTCAAGGTGAGATTCCCACCATTTCGCTCGACCGCCCACGCTCTGGTCCCTCGCGGGCGGCCTTGTCCCGTCGTCCACGTCCGAGCGGATTGCGAGAGCGCTCTCTCCTAGGCCTCGGGAGGTTTCGCCGAGGTTAACTTGCACCTTGACAGGTGTTAAAGAGGCGCGCAGTCTTCAAGTCAAGGGAGCGCTCCCCCGAACCCCTGCCCCCCGCTTTGACGGAGCTGTCTTGACTATTCCCCGCCTTGAAGCTGAGGGACGTGGATTCCAGCCCTCGCGGGCTGGGGTTCCTGCTTCGCCGGCGACTGCACCCGGGAAGACCCGGAATGTCTGACGTCACCTCCACAGGCCGACACGGCAAGACCTGCCGCCAGGATGTTCTTGGCTGCGTTGACGTCCCTGTCGTGCAGGGTGCGGCAGGACGGGCAGCGCCACGTCCGGGTGTCGAGGGATCCCTTCGGTGCGGTAGCGGGTCTGGCGCCAGGCCAGGACCTTGTTCCACACCAGGCGTACACAGCCGAACGTGCGGTTCAGCACCGCCTCCTGCTGCGGAGTGGGGTAGGCCCGCACCTTGTACGCCGTACGCATGTTCGGATTTTGCCGTATCGCCACGAGGATCAGGAAGTGAGGAACGTCGTGGATGCTTCATGTTCTGGGTTGCCCCGGCTTCGCCGGGCCGCCCCTTGCCGGGTCCGGATTTCTCCCTGCCCAGAAGCTGAAGGACCGGGTTTCCTCCGGAGGTCGCGGTGACGACCAAGAGAACCGCACTTCTCGCGCTCTTGTCCGTGCTGCTCGGTCTGTTCACCGCCGCACCCAGCCCGGCGGTGGCCGAGCCCGTACGGGTGGCGGAGTTCCTCGCCGACTGCCCGTTCAGCCACCGGCTCCCCGACGACCCGATCGTCTTCCCCGGTCTGCCGGGCGCCTCGCACATGCACAGCTTCTTCGGCAGCCGGGTCACCAACGCCCACACGACGCTCGCCGACCTGCAGCTCGGCGGGACCAACTGCAACCCGGTCGTGGACAAGTCGTCGTACTGGGTGCCGACGCTCTACCGGGACGGCACTCCCGTGGAGCCGGCCATCGTCACGTTCTACTACCTCGGTGAGGGCGTGCGGGACGACGTGATCGCCAGGATCCAGCCGCTGCCGCTGGGGCTGCGGATCGTCGCGGGCAACGCCCTGGCGACCGGGCCCGACAACACGACGATCTCCCGGTGGTCGTGCCTGCACGCGGGGCACGTGGGCGCGTCGAAGGACTTCGTCACCTGCCCGTCGGGGACGATGCTGGAGTCGTACCTGGACTTCCCGCAGTGCTGGAACGGGCGTGACCTGGACTCCGCCGACCACAAGAGCCACATGGCCTACCCGGTGGCGGGGCAGTGCCCGAGCACGCATCCCGTGCCGGTGCCGAAGCTGCGGCAGGTGATCCGCTATCCGGTGAGCGGCGATCCGTCGCACTTCCGGCTGGCGTCGGGCGGCGGGTTCACCATGCACGGCGACTTCTTCAACGCCTGGCCGGTGGCGGAGATGGAGCGCCGGGTGCGTGACTGCATCCGCCCGATCATCAAGTGCGGCGCCGACGGCCGCCCGTCGTAGAACCCGTCCGGGCGGGTGGTCCACCC
>NZ_JADOGI010000012.1 GCF_015645445.1 Nonomuraea cypriaca
GACCACCGCCGTTCCCGTGCCTGTCAGGGCGTCATTCCATCGTGGCGACGGCCTCCCTGCCGGGGCCGCCACCGGGACCCGTGCCGATCGCGGAAGGCGGCGCGATCGGGCCCGTGGGCGACTTGCGGCTGCGGCGGCTGCGCCGCTCCAGCCAGTGGGCGAGGTAGCTCAGCGCCATGTTGAGCGCCACGTAGATGACGCCGACGACGATCGCCGCCGGGATCAGCGAGCCGAAGAAGCGGGCCGGCAGGATCTTGAAGCCGTAGTTGAGCAGGTCGACGTAGGCGATGATGTAGCCGAGCGCGGTGTCCTTCAGCAGCACCACGAGTTGGCTGACGATGGCCGGCATCATCGCGGTGACCGCCTGCGGCAGCAGCACCAGGCGCATCACCTGGTTCTTGCGCATGCCCACGGCGTAAGCGGCCTCTGACTGGCCGTGCGGCATCGCGTTCACGCCCGCCCTGACGACCTCGGCCAGCACCGAGCCGTTGTAGAGCATCAGGCCGACCACGACCGCCATGAACGTGTAGTCGCCTGGCCCCGCCACGGCGGGCGCCAGGTAGAAGATGAAGAAGATCAGCAGCAGCAGCGGGATGGCCCTGAAGACCTCGACCACCACGCCCGCCGGGACGCGGATCCAGGCGTGGTCGGAGAGCCTGGCCAGTCCGAAGATCGCGCCGAAGGCCAGCGCGAGCAACGCGGCCACCGCGGCGGCCTCGAGCGTGCCGAGCAGGCCGGGAAGGATGTAGGAGGTCCAGGTCTCCGCTTGCAGGAACGGTTCCCAGATCTTGCCTTCCCACTGGCCCTTGGCGTCGAAGCCGGACCAGATGCCGTACAGGACGGCCGCCACCACCACGATGCTGACGAACGTGAGGATGCCGTTGCGCACCCGAGTGCGCGGCCCAGGGGCGTCGAACAGGACGGAGGTGCTCATCGGACCACCGCCAGTCGCCGGGCCAGCCACCCGGTGAAGTAGCCGATGGGCAGGGTCACGGCCATGAACGCCACCACAATGCCGAGGAAGATCGGGATCGAGGCCCCGACCTGGTCGAAAGACTCTTTCATGGCGGCCGCCGCGTCGGCGGCGAACCCGCCCGCCACGGCGACCGTGGTGTTCTTGATCATGGCGATCATCACGCTGCCCAGCGGCGCGACGACCGCGCGGAACGCCTGGGGCAGAATGATCAACGTCAGGGACTGCGTGAACGTCAGCCCGATCGCCCTGGCCGCCTCCGCCTGCCCGAGCGGCACCGTGTTGATCCCCGCGCGCAGCGCCTCGCAGACGAAGGCCGCCGTGTACGCCGACAGGCCCATCGCGACGATCCAGAACGAGTTTGTTCTGGGCACCTGGGAGAAGACCAGCCCGAGCTGGTCGCTGAGACCGAGCGAGGAGAAGGCCAGTACCAGCGTCAGGGGGGTGTTGCGCACCACGTTGACATATATCGTGCCGGCCGCGCGCAGGACCGGTGTGGGGGAAACTCGCATCGCCACCAGGATGGTGCCGAGTATCAGGGAGGCGATCGCGCCCACGATGGAGAGCTTGACGTTCTCCAGGAACCCCTGCGCGAGGTCGGGCGCGTACCTAATCAGATCTTCCATCGTGCTCCACCGCATAGGGCGGCGGCGGCCGGGACACCCGCCGCCGCCACTGGCGTGATCAGGCGCAGCCCTCCGGCGGCGGGGCCGTCTCGGAGAGCTTCAGACCCTGGATGCCGCCGAACCACTTGGTCAGCAACTGGCTGATGGTGCCGTTGTCCCACAGCTTCTTCACCGCGGCGTTGACGGCCTCGCAGGTCTTGGTGTCGCCCTTCTTCAGGCCGATGCCGTACTTCTCGTCCGTGAAGCCCTGGCCGAGCACCTTGAAGTTGCCGCCGGCCTGCTTGGCGAAGCCCGCCAGGATCAGGTCGTCGGTGGTGACGGCGTCGAGGTTGCTGCCGCTCAGCTTCTGCACGCACTCCGAGTAGTTGGCCGCGTCGACGGTGGTCGCGTCGAGGTCGAGCTCACCGTCCGGGGGCGGGTCGGTGATGCGGCGGTAGGAGTTGGAGCCGGCGGCCTTGCAGATCCTCTTGCCCACGAGGTTTTGAGGCGTGTTGATCGAGGTGTCGTCCTTGCGGACCATGACGTCCTGGTGGGCGACGACGTAGGGGCCGCCGAAGGTGACCTTGCCCTTGCGCTCCTCGGTGATGGAGTAGGAGGCGAAGATGATGTCGACCGTGCCGTTCTGGAGGAAGGGCTCGCGGTTGGACGAGGCCGACTCCTTCCACACGATCTCCACGTCCTTGCCGCCGGCGAGCTCCTTCACCACGGCCTTGGCCACGTCGACGTCGAACCCCTCGGGATCGTTGCCCACCTTCAGCCCCAGGCTCGGCTGGTCGTACTTCGTGCCGACCACGACCGTGCTGGCACCCTGGATCTTGTCCACCACGGTGGCGTAGGTCTGGCTCTCGCCGCCGCAGGCGGCCAGGCCGGCTACGAGAGCCGTCGCTGAGAGCACTGCTCCTGCTCGACGCATGTGCATGTGTACCTGCCTCAGTTATCAGTGCGTGAGGATCTTCGAAAGGAAGTCACGCGCCCGGTCGGTCTGCGCGTTGGTGAAGAACTCGTCAGGGGTGTTCTCCTCCACGATCTGCCCGTCCGCCATGAATACCACCCGATTGGCGGCTCTGCGGGCAAACCCCATCTCGTGCGTGACGACCATCATGGTCATCCCGTCACGCGCGAGCCCGATCATGACATCGAGCACCTCCTGCACCATCTCAGGGTCCAGTGCCGAGGTCGGCTCGTCGAAAAGGATCATCTTCGGGTCCATCGCCAGCGCCCTGGCGATCGCGACCCGCTGCTGCTGACCGCCGGAGAGCTGCGCGGGGTATTTGTCGGCCTGTGCCGAGATGCCCACACGCTCGAGCAACTCCATCGCCCGCTTGCTCGCCGCCTGCTTGGCGGTGCCGCGCACCTTGACGGGGCCGAGCGTGACGTTTTCCCTGATGGTCTTGTGAGCGAACAAATTGAACGATTGGAAGACCATACCGACTTCGGACCGCAACCTGGCCAGCGCCTTCCCTTCCTCGGGAAGCACCTGGCCGTCAAATACGATCTTCCCCTCGTCGATCGTCTCCAAGCGGTTGATCGCGCGGCAGAGGGTGGACTTCCCGCCGCCCGAAGGGCCGATGACGACAAGGACCTCGCCACGAGAGACGGTCAAGTTGATGTTCTTCAGGACGTGCAGCGCCCCGAAGTGCTTGTTGACGTTCTCCAGCTGAACCAGTGGAGTGACGTCGCCGTTCTCCGTCATGGACCAAAACGGTAGAGGGCATTAGGGCGCTGTGCACTAACTGAGCGGTACCGATCCGATCACATCCGGCCATCAAGCTGGTCTTTTAGATCGGTGAGGACCGTCCCAAGCCGGACAACGACTACCCTTGAACGTGCCATGACTGTGACCCAGGAGAGCGCCCGCACATACGAAGTGCGCACATACGGCTGCCAGATGAACGTGCACGACTCCGAGCGGCTGTCCGGCCTGCTGGAGGACGCCGGCTACGTGCCCGCGCCCGACGGTGAGACCGCCGACGTGGTGGTGTTCAACACGTGTGCCGTCCGGGAGAACGCCGACAACCGCCTTTACGGCAACCTCGGCCACCTCCGGCCGGCCAAGGTGAGCAACCCGCGCATGCAGATCGCCGTGGGCGGCTGCCTGGCGCAGAAGGACCAGGGCGAGATCGTCCGCAAGGCGCCGTGGGTCGACGTGGTGTTCGGCACGCACAACATCGGCTCCCTGCCGGTGCTGCTCGAGCGGGCCCGCATCGCGGGCGAGGCGCAGGTCGAGCTGAAGGAGTCGCTGGAGGTCTTCCCCTCCACGCTGCCCACCAAGCGCGAGTCGGCCTACGCCGCCTGGGTGGCCGTCTCCGTGGGCTGCAACAACACCTGCACGTTCTGCATCGTGCCTTCGCTGCGCGGCAAGGAGAAGGACCGCCGCCCCGGCGACGTGCTCGCCGAGGTCCAGACCCTGGTCGGCCAGGGCGTCCTCGAGGTCACGCTGCTCGGCCAGAACGTCAACACCTACGGCGTGGAGTTCGGCGACCGGCTCGCCTTCGGCAAGCTGCTGCGCTCCTGCGGCACGATCGAGGGCCTGGAGCGGGTCCGCTTCACCTCGCCGCACCCGGCCGCGTTCACCGACGACGTGATCGCCGCCATGGCCGAGACGCCCAACGTCATGCACCAGCTCCACATGCCGCTGCAGTCGGGCTCCGACCGCGTGCTGCGGGCGATGCGCCGCTCCTACCGCGCCGAGCGCTACCTCGGCATCATCGAGCGCGTACGCGCCGCGATGCCGGACGCGGCCATCTCGACCGACATCATCGTCGGCTTCCCCGGCGAGACGGAGGAGGACTTCCAGGGCACCCTGGAGGTCGTCCGGCAGAGCCGCTTCGCCAACGCCTTCACCTTCCAGTACTCCATCCGCCCCGGCACGCCGGCCGCGACCATGGACGACCAGATCCCCAAGGAGGTCGTCCAGGAGCGTTACGAGCGCCTGGTGGCCGTGCAGGAGGAGATCTCGTGGGAGGAGAACAAGAAGCAGGTGGGGCGCACGCTCGAGGTCCTGGTGGCCGAGGGCGAGGGGCGCAAGGACGACGCCACCCACCGCCTGTCCGGCCGCGCCGCCGACAACCGCCTGGTGCACTTCGCCGTCGGGTCCGAGGCGCCCAGGCCGGGTGACATGGTGACGGTCGACGTCACGTACGCGGCGCCGCACCACCTCGTGGCCGACGGGGCCGTGCGGGCGATCCGGCGGACGCGGGCGGGCGACGCCTGGGAGTCCCGCCGGTCGGCGCCCGCGCAGGGCTCCGGCGTCCTGCTCGGCATGCCCACGGTGGGCCGCCCGGCCCCCGCCCCTGCCACCCCTTCGGGTGCCTGCTCGGCCTCCTGAGCGCCTTCCCGACGCGCCCCTGACGCGACCCCGAGGACTTCTCCCAGCGCGCCCCTGAACTGGCCAGGAGCGCTTTTCCAGAAGTGCCGGGCCCAAAACAGTCCACGGGACTCTCAGGGCCCCTCTGGCCCTCTCAGCGCCTTCCCCAGGGTCGTGGGGGGCTCGGCCGGTTCGCCGGTCAGCGGCTGACGCGGTCCAGGAAGCTGTAGCAGGGTTCACGGCGGAAGTCGTGGAACGTGGCGCAGGGGTCCACGTCTCTTGGCTTGGATCGTTCCATATCGGGCGCACGAGGCGGCGCCTGTGGCACGGCGGAGCCACGTGGAGAGGGCGCGGCGGGTCGTACAGAAGAGGGCGGCTTCGTGCTGAACGGGGACGCGAGCGGCCGCGGCGACGGGACGACGGCGGCCGGCCCGGGGGGCGGGACGTCCCGGATCCACGGCGGTGGGACGGCTCGGATCCAGGGCGATTTCAGCGGTCCGGCGACGAGGTGCACCGGTCGTGTGGATGGTGTTTGGAACGTTCCGATCAGGGCGGCCGCGGGGGTCGTGGGGGCCTGTGGAATGGGCGATGGCGAATTTGATCTTGGAAAATGAGCGGTTTCCTGATCGAATTGCGAAAAGCTTTGCGGTGGCGGTTCGTGGGAGTTCGTGAATGCCAGGAAAATTCCCAGGGTGGCGGTCACGAGCACTCCGGCGGCTCCGGCGACGGGTGCCAGGCGAGTGCGGCCACCTGGGCAAATTGATCTCTGGGGGGACATATCGTGATTCCTTTGTGATTGGTGTGCGAGCATTCCGCCGCTGCGGCTAGTGTGGTGCATCACCCGCGGAAGCCGGCGAGCTTTCCCCGATACGACCGCAGGGGGCCGTAGCACCATGCAAGACCCGATTGAGCCGGATCATCAGGAGATCCTGATGGGGCCCGGTGACACCGGCCAGGAAACCAGGACAAGGCGCTCAAGGAAGAGACGCCCGGCGGACACGAAGAAGACCGCCGTCATCGCCGTCGCGGCGTTGGTCGCCGCGCTCGCGGCGGGCGGCGCCGGCTACATGCTGGCCACCGACTCCGCGAAGCCCGCGCAGCAGGGCAGCAGCCAGCCCGGGGCCACGCAGAGCGGCGGCGCGGACGAGGCGCTCCAGGAGGACGACGACGCCTCGATGGGCGACGCGGCCACCGACGCCCCTGGGGACGACCTGTCCGGCGGCTCTCCCGACGACGGCAGCATGGGCGACGCCGTCACCGACCCGGGCGTGGGCGGCGACGGGTCCACCGACACGGGCTCGACGGGCACCGACTCCTCCCGCGGCACTAACCAGAGCGGCAACGGCAAGAAGCCCACGACGTCCCCGACCAAGTCGCCGCAGGAGCCCGCGGCCGACAATCCTGCGGACGGCCCGGCGGGCACGGTCGGCGGCCAGTGCGCCACGAGCGGCTGCTGATCGCTCCGAGTGGCTTGTCGCTTTCCGGCCGTATTGGACCTGGGGCGGGGCTAGCCGGCTTCGTAGGCTCGCGGCATGACGACTGACAGCGCGGCCACCCTGCGTGCGCTGCATGTTCCTGGGAGCCCCCTCGTTCTGCCCAATGTGTGGGACGCCGCGTCCGCGCGCGCCGTACAGGAGGCGGGGTTTCCCGTGGTGGCCACCGGCAGCGCGGCCGTCGCGCGGGTGCTGGGCTACGAGGACGGCGAGGACACGCCGGTCGGCGAGATGATGGCGGCGATCGCCCGCATCGCCAGGGTCGTGGACGTGCCGGTCACCGCCGACGTCGAGCGCGGCTACGGGCTCAAGCCCGCCGAGCTCGCCGAACGGCTGGCCGAGGCCGGAGCCGTGGGATGCAACCTCGAGGACAGCGATCCACGCACCCACGAGCTGGTGGACGCCGGTGCGCAGGCGGAGTTCCTGGCCGGGGTGCGGACCGCCGCCGGGGACGAGCTTTGATCAACGCCAGAGTCGACACGTACCTCGTCGGCTCGACCGGGCGGGCGGCGGCGGTCGAGCGGGCGCGGCGCTACCTGGAGGCGGGGGCCGACTGTGTCTACCCGATCACGCTGGCGGACGACGGCGAGATCGAGGCACTGGTGGGCGAGGCCGGCGGGCCGGTGAACATCCTGTTCAGGCCGGGGGCTCCGTCGCTCCAGAGGCTGGCCGAGCTGGGCGTGGCCAGGATCAGTTTCGGTGGCGGGCTGCACCGCGCGGCCCACGTCCACGCGCAGGGGCTGTTCGCGAAGGTCCACGAAGGACAGAGCCCCTACTGAGCCCCTACTGAGCGGGGTCCGCGGAGGACGGGGGCCTACCGGGCGAGGGGCGCGGAGGGGCGACGTACGCTTGCGCACGTGCTTGTCGCCGCGGCCGTCTGCCCGCAAACCCCGCTGATCGTGTCCCGGTTGCACGACCTCAGAGCCGCCTGCCGCGCGACGGTCGCCGCCCTCCATGACGTCCGCGCCGACACGCTGGTCGTGGTGGGCGGGGCGGAGAGCGCCATCTCGTACGGCGGCCGCACGGCGGGCACCCTGCGCCCCTGGGGCATCGACGTCACGGTGGGCCACGGCGAGCCTGCGCTGCCGCTGTCGCTGACCCTCGGCCGCTGGCTGCTCGGGGACCGGGCACCCGACATGCTGCAGTCCGTGGCGTTCGACGCGACACCTCAGGAATGCCTCTTGGCGGGCGAAAGATTACGAAAAATCGGGAAAAGGGTGGCGCTGCTGGTCATGGCCGACGGCTCCGCCTGCCTCAGCCCCAGGGCTCCGGGCACGTACGACGACGCCGCGAAGCCGTACAACGACCTGATCACGATCGCCATCGCCCAGGCCGACCCCGCGACGCTGGCCGGCCTCGACCCCGCCCGAGCCGACCGGCTGTGGGTGAGCGGCCGGGCGGCCCTGCAGGTGCTGGCAGGCGCGGCGGGCAGGACGGCGTTCAGCGGCAGGCTGCTGGCCGAGGCGGCGCCCTTCGGCGTCGGCTACTTCGCCGGGCTGTGGACCTGACGGGTCGGCACGGGGATCTTCATCAGGTCGCGCGCGAGCACGACCTCGCCGTCGAAGCTGCGGCGTACGTCGTGGACGAACGACGGCTCGGCGTCGAACGCGTACCGCTCGGAGAAGTGCGTGAGCACCAGTCTGCGCACCCCCGCGTCGGCCGCCACGACCCCCGCCTCGAACGCCGTCAGATGCCCGTACTCCTTCGCCAGCGCGCTCTCGGAGGACAGGAACGTGGCCTCGATCACCAGCAGATCGACCCCGGACGCCAGCTCGAACACGGTGTCGCACAGCCGGGTGTCCATGACGAACGCCATGCTCTGCCCCGGTTTCTGAACGCTGCACTCGTCGAGCGTGACCCCCCTGACGGAGCCGGTCCGCTGCAGCTCGCTGATCTCCGGCCCGCGGATGCCGTGCGCGGCCAGCCGGTCGGGCAGCATCCGCCGCCCGTCCGGCTCCTGGACGCGATAGCCGTACGACTCGACGGGATGGGACAGGCGGCGCGCGGTCAGCGGCCCGACGCCGGCCAGGTCGCCGGAGATCGGGTGCTCCCTGATCACGGGCGTGTCGGCGAAGGCGGCGGCGTGCCGCAGCCGGCGCCAGTAGGTCTCGCCAGAGGCGGGGAACACCGCGCGCACCGGATGCCTGACCCGGTCGCGGGCGATGCGCTGGACGACCCCGGGCACGCCGAGGCAGTGGTCGCCGTGGAAGTGCGTGAGGCACAGCCAGTCGACGTCGTGGGCGCTCAACCCGGCGTGCACCATCTGCCGCTGCGTGCCCTCGCCGGGGTCGAAGAGGAAGCCCTGACCGTCCCAGCGCAGGAGGTAGCCGTTGTGGTTACGGTGTCGGGTGGGCACCGCGCTGGAGGTGCCGAGAACCACGAGTTCACGTGAGGACATGATGACCACGGTCGCGTTCGCGGAGGTGGAGACGCCGGTAGGGCAGTTCGTGCTGGCCATCACCGAGATAGGTCTCGTCGCGTCGGGATGGGCGTCGGGATGGGGGTCCGGGGCGCCGCCGGCCGACCGGCTCGGCCTGGCTGAGGTTCATGATGCGGATCGTACGGCCTTCGCCGTCGCGGAGCTCAACGCTTATTTCGCCGGCGACCTGCGGGCCTTCGAGACGCCCATCGACTGGCGCCTCATGTCCGGCGCGCGGCTACAGGTGCTCAAGGCCCTGTACGAGGTCCCGTACGGCACCGCCGTCACGTACGGCGAACTGGCCGCGCGCAGCGGCTCCAACGTGCCGGCCCGCGGCATCGGCGCCATCATGGGCGCCAACCCGATCCCCATCGTGATCCCCTGCCATCGCGTGATCGCCGGCAACGGCCTGGGCGGATTCAGCGGGGGCGTGGGCGTGGAGACCAAGCGCCGGCTGCTGACCCACGAGGGATACCTGCAGCCGACGCTGCTGGACCTCTGAAGTGTTGACACACTTGTCGGTGTGCGCAAGCAGCCAGTCATCGCCGTCGTGGGCCCCACCGCGGCCGGGAAGTCCGACCTCGCCGTGGAGATCGCGCTCCACCTCGGGGGAGAGTGCGTCAACGCCGACTCCATGCAGCTCTACCGTGGCATGGACATCGGCACGGCCAAGCTCACCCCCGCCGAGCAGCGCGGCGTGCCGCACCACCTGCTGGACGTCTGGGACGTCACGGTCACCGCGAGCGTGGCCGAGTACCAGCGGCTGGCCAGGGCCGTCATCGACGCCGTCGAGGTGCCGGTGCTGGTCGGCGGCAGCGGGCTCTACGTGCGGGCGGCCATCGACGACCTGGAGTTCCCAGGCACCGACCCGGAGATCAGGGCCAGGCTCGAGGCCGAACTGGCCGAGCGAGGCCCCGCCCCGCTTCACGAACGCCTCCGCGAGCGCGACCCGGCCGCCGCCGCGGCCATCCTGGCGAGCAACGGCCGCCGCATCGTCCGCGCGCTGGAGGTGATCGAGCACTCGGGACGCCCGTTCTCGGCCACGATGCCCTCCTACGACGCCGTACACCCGAGCGTGCAGATCGGCCTGGACGTCCCCAGACCGGAGCTGGACGAGCGGATCGAGGTCAGGGTGGCGCGGATGTGGCAGGCGGGCCTGGTCGACGAGGTGCGCGACCTGCTCGGCAAAGGACTCGCAGAAGGCCGCACGGCCGCCCGAGCCCTCGGATACGCCCAGGTCATCCGCTTCCTGGAAGGGGAGTGGAGCGAGGAGCATGCGATGGCGGAGACCGTCAGGGCCACCAGGCGCTTCGCCCGCCGCCAGGAGTCGTGGTTTCGCCGTGATCCCCGCGTGTGCTGGCTGCCGTACGACACACCCGATCTTGTCGAACGATCCCTCGCGCGAATCGCCGAACATCCTTACGCATAAACTTTTGTCATGCGCTTCCTCAAGGGTCACGGCACCGAGAACGACTTCGTCATCCTGCCCGATCCCGAGGGCGAGGTGGACGTGCCGGCCTCGCTGGTCGCGAGGATCTGCGACAGACGGGCCGGCATCGGCGCCGACGGCGTGCTCCGGGTGACGCGCACCGAGCACAACCCTGAGGTGGCCGAGCAGTCCGCCGCGGCCGAGTGGTTCATGGACTACCACAACGCCGACGGCAGCGTGCCCGAGATGTGCGGCAACGGCGTGCGGGTGTTCGCCCGCCACCTGATCGACGAGGGGCTGGAGAAGGGGCCGGAGTTCACGGTCGCGACCAGGGGCGGGGTGCGCACGATCCGCGTCGAGCCGAACGGCGACATCACGGTCGACATGGGCAAGCCCGTCGTCCGCGGCGAGAGCGTCACCACCGTCGGCTGCCAGGAATACACCGGCCTGCACGTCGACATGGGCAACCCCCACCTGGCCTGCGCCATCGGCGACCCCGTCGTCCAACTCGACCTCTCACACCAGCCGGGGTTCGACACCGCGATCTTCCCCGGCGGCGTCAACATCGAGTTGTTCAACCCCGTGGGCACCACCCGGGCGGTCATGCGCGTCTTCGAACGCGGCTCCGGCGAGACCCGCTCCTGCGGCACCGGCGCGGTGGCCACGGCGGTCGCCGCCGCGAGCATGACCGGCGACACCACCGGCACCTGGACGATCGAGGTGCTGGGCGGCACGCTGACCGTCATCCTCGACGAGGACACGAGCTATCTCTCCGGTCCCGCCGTCATCGTCGCCCGCGGGGAGCTGATGCTTGCAGAATGATGTTCTCCTGAGGGATGCTGGGTCTACTTCGCGAACTGAGAGGTGGACATGGCGGACCCACGTACCACTGCGATGCAGGTCAAGGCCCCTATCGGCCGGTTCGGCGGTGGATTCATGGTCTCGCGAGAGGCCAAGGCCGTCTGCGAGGAGTATGGCCTGGGCGCCCGTGAGCTCTACTTCAGAGGCCGGTGCGGCGTGCTGGGCGAGTGCGACGCCGACGTGGTCAACTCGGTCGTCGTCTTCTTCCCGCCCGAGCACGTCCAGAAGAGCTGGGACGCCGGCCGCGAGAAGCTCACCGCGGAGCGGGCCGTCGAGCTCTACGCCGAGGTGTGCCGCGCCTGGGGCAGGCGCAAGCTCGGCGCCCACGACGGCTGCGCCAGGATCGCCGAGCTGCTGGAGCGCGTCGTCGAGCGGGCCCCCTCCGCCGGTGCCCCGCTGTTCGCCGGCTGGCGGAGCGTCCCGCTGGCCGACGACCCGCCCGCCCGCGCCACGCAGCTCATGCACGTCGTACGCGAGCTCCGCGGCGGCCTGCACGCCAACGCCGTGATCGCGGCCGGTCTGCATCCGCTGGAGGCGACGCTGGCGACGGTCCACGACGGCACCCCGTTCGGGCACGCGACGGGGGAGGCGATCGCCAGGTTCTTCAACTGGCCGGAGCCGTACGCCGCGCCGGGCCCCGACGTGGTGTCACGCCGGGCGGCGGTCGAGGAGGCGACCGACGATCTGATGACGCCGGTATTTTCGGCCCTTGACAACAGCGAATCGGAGGAGCTGATCGGGCTCCTGCGTTTTGGGCACGTCCGTTGACCTGGCAGACTGACTGCCCATGGACGTGGACATCTGGGCCTGGGTCAGCGATACCCAGCAGCAGCTTTCCGAGGCGGGCAACGTTGGCCTCGCCATGGCGCTGGGAGACCTCCCCGCACAGGCCTACGACGGCCGCTATCCGCAGCTCGACGTCATGGCGCCGGCCATCGCCCAGCAGGCCGAGGCGCTGGAGCTGCCCTGGCTGGAGTTCTACGCCCGCTACTGGCATCTGATCGGCCGGATCGGCGACCGGGCCCAGGGCGCGGTCGCCGTCGAGGACGCGCAGCAGTTGCTGGCGTTCGCCCAGCGCGAAGACGTCCGCGAGTGCCCGGCCAACCCCGCGGCGGTCGAGGCGCTGGCCATCGCGTGGGCCAACGCCGACGGCCCTGGACACGCGACCGAGCGGCTGGAGACGCTGGGCGCGTTCATCGAGGACATGAGCCCGGAGAAGCCCGCCTTCGCCGGGCTCGTGACGCAGTACGTCGCGGCGCTCATCGACGCGGGCAAGCCCGCCGAGGCGGTGACCTACGCGGAGTCGGCCGTCGAGCGGCTGCGGGTCGCCGGGCGTGAGGCCAGCTGGGAGCTGGGCGCGGAGCGCGCCCGCGCGCTGCTGGCCGCGGACCGCGCGGCGGACGCGCTCGACGCGCTGCAGGAGGCGGCCGAGTTCCAGGCCGACGACCCGGTGGCCAAGGCCCACCGCGACGGCGTGCGCCGGGCGCTGATCCTGGCCACGCTGGAGCGCACCGCCGAGGCCGTCGACGCGCTGCCCGACCTCGACGTGGTCGGCGAGCACCCGCGCGTGTTCGTGGAGTGGGCGCGGGCGGTCACCCTGCTGGCCGGCTCCGCGCAGATCACCAACACCTGGCAGCTCGGCCGCGTGCTGCGCCAGTGGATGGACTACTTCGGCATGATGGGCGGCTACCGCGCCCGCGTCGAGCTCGCGCTGGTCGCGGGTGACCTGGCCGTCGGCAGGCAGGGGGTGTGGCAGGCCAGGCTGCTGGCCGACCTGGCCGAGTCCGGCATCGCCGAGTTGCGCGAGACCGGCGGGCTGGCCGAGCGCGTCGCCGCGCTGCGGGCCGCCGCCGACGCCGTCACCGAGCCCGAGCCGCCGGGCCAGCTGGAGGAGCGGGTCGGCCAGTTCGACGCCGCCGACGGCTTCAACGCCGACCCCGAGCGGTGGATCGGCTGGCTTGCGCCCCTGTCGGGCGAGGACATCGAGGCCACCCGCCGCCACACCACCACGCTCGGCTTCCTCGGCTACCCGGCCACCGGCGCCGACATCTACTGGAAGATGCTGGTCGACACCGGCGACATCGCCACCGCCGCGGACGACGACGTCTCCTACCTCACCACGCTGCTGATCGAGGCCCGCCAGGACGAGCGGCTGGAGCAGATGGCCGCGATGCTCCCGCACGCCGCCCAGTACGTCGCGCTGGCCCGGCTGCACAGCGCGCGTGAGCGCTGGCCGGAGGCGCTCGACGCGGCCGAGCACGCCGTCACGGCCGGCGCCGGGATCGACGCCCGCCGCCTGCTGTCCGGCGCCGCCCAGCAGCTCGACGAGAACGCCAGGGCCGCCCAGGTGCTGGTGGAGGTGCTCGACGAGCTCGAGGACGAGGACGTCTGGCGCATGGTCGTCATGGCGACCTCGGCCGAGGACTGGGAGACCGTGCGCAAGGGCGCGGCCAAGATCGGCATGCCGATCAAGTCCACGGAAGGCCCGATCGAGGAGGAGATGGGCCTCATCAGGGTCATCCTCCCCGCGCCGGACGGCGGGCAGCGGCAGGTGCTGTCGATCCGCACCGGCCCGGCCACCGCCAGGCTGGCCCTCCCGCAGCCGCGCGGCATGGACTACAACGCGGGCGACCTGGTCGTGTTCGACCCGCAGCTGCTGGAGCCCGTCCCCGACGACCCCAAGGAGCAGCAGAACTTCGTGCCGCCGTTCGCGGCGGTGCGCATCCTGCGGCCCGGCGGCTACACCAGCTACTTCTTCGACGGCGCCGCGCCGAGCGAGTCGGACTGGTCGGAGTTCACCGAGGTCATGGCCGAGCGCGGCTGGCCGATGTGGGTCTACAGCGACGAGAACTACACGGTCACCCACCCCTCCAGCGGTGAGCCGCTGCCCGGCGTGTTCGGCTGGGTCGCGGTGCCGCCGGACGTCTCCGCCGCCGAGGTCGACGCGCTGCTCGACGACGCCACCGAGCGGTGGGTGCACCCGCTGGCCTGGCTCGACCTGGCCCGCGAGATCGACGTCGAAGTCGAGCGGCACGAGCGGATCGTCAAGGAATACGGACTCTGACGGTGCTGGAGCGGTTCCGGCTCGACGGCAGGGTCGGCATCGTCACCGGCGCCTCGTCGGGCCTCGGCGTGGCCTTCGCGCGCGGCCTGGCCGAGGCGGGCGCCGACGTCGTGATCGGCGCCAGGCGCGCCGACCGGCTGGAGGAGACGCGGCGGCTGGTCGAGGAGACCGGCCGCCGGTGCCTGGCGGTGCCCACGGACGTGTCACGGCCGCAAGACTGCGACGCGCTCGTGGCCGCCGCGGTCGAGTCCATGGGCGGCGTCGACGTGCTGATCAACAACGCCGGGGTCGGCACCGCCGTGCCCGCGCTGCGCGAGCCGCCCGAGGAGTTCCGGCGGGTCGTCGACATCAACCTGCACGGCACCTACTGGATGGCGCAGGCGTGCGCCCGGGTGATGCGGCCGGGCTCGTCGATCGTCAACATCGGCAGCGTGCTCGCGGAGACCACCGCCGGGCTGCCGCAGGCGGCCTACACCGCGTCCAAGGCGGGGGTGATCGGGCTCACGCGTGACCTGGCCCAGCAGTGGACCGGGCGGCGTGGGATCCGGGTCAACTGCCTGGAGCCCGGCTACTTCGGCTCGGAGATGACCGATCAGTACATCCCCGGCTACCTGGAGCGCATGGTCGAGTCCCGGGTGATCATGGGGCGGCCGGGCGATCCGGCCGAACTGGTGGCCGCCGCGGTCTTCCTGGCGAGCGACGCGGCGTCGTACATCACCGGGGTGACGCTGCCGGTGGACGGCGGGATGCTGCTCACGTAGGGGCGCCCACCAGCAGGTCTCACGTAGGGGCCGGCCAACAGGTGTCTCACGCCGGGGGGACCAGCAGGTCGTGCCGGGCGGCGAGGAAGCCCGCGTGGAAGCGGGTCCGCGCGCCCAGGCGTTCGCAGAGCACCTGCACACGGCGCTGCACCGTACGCGGGCTGAGCCCGAGCTGCCTGGCGATGGCGTCGTCCTTCATGCCGGCCGCCAGCAGCGCCAGCACCTCCGTGTCCGGAGCCTGCGGCCACGTCTCGGTCTCCAGGGCGTCCGCCGACAGGCGGAGCGGCACCGCGGCCCGCCACAACGTCTCGAACAGCCCGACCAGGGCGTCCAGCAGCGCGGAAGGATGCACCACGAGCGCGCTCTCCACCGCCCGGTCCTCGTCGGAGACCAGGGGCAGGATGGCGGTGCCCGCGTCGGCGACGGCCAGCTTGACCGGCACCTGGCCGAGCCTGGCCTGCTCGCCGTCGGCGATGGCGCGGCGCGTGTGGGCCAGCATGCCCGGATGCTCGAACGCCAGCGGGCTGTAGATGCCCCGTATGGGCGCTCCCTGGCGAGCGGCCCGGCGGCGGTTCTCCCGATCGTCGCTGATGTCCACCGCGTACGGCGGATGCACGAGCACCAGCATCTCCTGGGTGGCGCCCCGTTCGAGCTGGAGATACCGGCGGGCCACGGCGTCGCGGCCGCTCACCACCTCCAGCACCTCCTCCGGGTGTGGCCCGGTGCGCTCGGCGACCTCGGTGGCCAGCAGCGCGGCCGCCGCCCTGCTGTGCGTGATCTCCTCCTGGCGGCGCGCGACGAGGATGTCGATGGCGACGTTCGGTGGCGTGGCGATGAGCCGCAGCGGCCGGCCGGCCACGCGCGAGGCGAGCCCGAGGTCCTCCAGCCTGGGCAGCATGCGGCGGATGGCGGCGGCGGACGAGCCGGTCTCCGCGGCCAGCTCGTTCAGCGTGGCGGGCCCGTGCCTGAGCAGGGAGCGGTACGCGCCTTCCTCGGCGACCGTCACCCCGAGCCCTTCAAGTAAGCGCCGCTGCGCCATGCTCCCACCCCCGACGTGCCATGATCCGCAATCAGCGTATGGCGACCGCGTGCAGCGGTCCACCACGGGCGCCCGCGCTCTTGTTCGGAGGTGCGCGGCACTCTATGGTCGTTGCGTAGTCCGATACGTGTTGCGTATTAAGGAACAATCGGAGGCGTCATGAGTCAGCCCCGTTTGGTGATCATTGGGGCGGGGATCGTGGGATGTGCCCTCGCGGACGAGTTCACCGAGCGGGGGTGGACCGATGTCACCGTTCTCGACCAGGGTCCGCTCTTCGCCGCCGGCGGGTCCAGCTCGCACGCGCCGGGGCTCGTTTTCCAGACGAACCCGTCGAAGACGATGACCGAGTTCGCCTCCTACACCGTGCGCAAGTACACCGGGCTCGGGGAGGACTGCTTCCGCCAGGTGGGCGGCCTGGAGGTGGCCACCACCCCGGAGCGCTGGGCCGACCTGCACCGCAAGGCCGGCTGGGCCGAGTCGTGGGGCGTCGAGGGGCGGCTGGTCGACGCCGGCGCCTGCGCCGCGATGTGGCCGCTGCTGGACCGGGACCGGGTGCTCGGCGGGTTCCACGTGCCGAGCGACGGGCTGGCCGGCGCGGTCGCCTGCGGGCGGGTGCAGGCCGCGCGGGCCACCGAACGCGGCGCCACGTTCCTGCCCCGGCACACGGTGGTGGGCATCGAGCAGCACGGCGGCCGGGTCACCGGCGTGTGCGCGCTGACCGCCGGCGAGCACCGGACGATCCCCGCCGACGTGGTGGTGTGCGCGGCGGGCTTCTGGGGTCCCTCGATCGGGAGGATGGCCGGGCTCACCGTGCCGTTGCTGCCCCTGGCCCACCAGTACGCCAAGTCCGGCCCCCTGCCGCTACAGCCCGACGGCCCCATCCTCCGGCACCAGGACCGCGACCTCTACTTCCGCCGGCACGGCGACCGCGTCGGCATCGGCTCGTACGCCCACCGCCCCATGCCGGTCGCTCAGGAGGAGATCGGCCCCAAGGGCACAACGATGCCGTCGGTGCAGGCGTTCACCGAGGACGACTTCGACCCCGCCTGGCGGGACGCGGTCGAGCTGCTGCCCGCGCTCGGCGAGTCCAAGTACGAGGACGGCATCAACGGCGTCTTCTCCTTCACGCCCGACGGTTTCCCGCTGATCGGCGAGGCGCCGCACCTCGACGGCTTCTGGCTGGCCGAGGCCGTCTGGGTGACGCACTCGGCCGGGGTCGCGCGGGCGCTGGCCGAGGTGCTCGTGTCCGGGCGCTCGGAGTTCGACCTGCACGAGTGCGAGCTCAACCGGTTCGAGCAGACGCAGCTCGCGCCCGCGTTCGTCGAGGAGCGCGGCAAGCAGAACTTCGTCGAGGTCTACGACGTCATCCACCCGCTGCAGCCGATGGAGTCGCCGCGGCCGCTGCGAACCAGCCCGTTCTACCCGCGGCAGCGGGAGCTGGGCGGGTTCTTCCTGGAGGCGGCGGGGTGGGAGCGGCCGCACTGGTTCGAGTCGAACGTGCCGCTTCTGGAGGATCTCGTGAAGCGGCGCAGGGCCGAGCCCGGCGAGGACCACGAGATGGCCGTTGAGCCGTTCCTGGGCGCCGCGCAGCGGGACGAGTGGGCGAGCCGTTACTGGTCGCCGATCGCCGCCGCGGAGTCGTACGCGACCAGGGAGCGGGTGGCGCTCTACGACATGACGCCGCTCAAGCGGATCGAGGTGAGCGGGCCGGGTTCGGCGGCGTTCCTGCAGCGCATGACCACGAACAACGTGGACAGGAAGCCCGGCTCCGTCACGTACACGCTGCTGCTGGACAGCGGCGGCGGCATCCGGTCGGATCTCACGGTGGCGCGGCTGGAGGAGGACGTCTTCCAGGTCGGCGCGAACGGCAACCTCGACCTCGACTGGCTGACCCGGCACGCTCCCGGCGGGGTGCGGGTGCGCGACCTGACGCCGGGCACCTGCTGCGTCGGCGTGTGGGGACCGCGGGCCAGGGAGCTGGTGGAGGGCCTCACCGATATGGACGTGTCCCACGACGGTTTCCGCTATTTCACCTGTAAATCCGGATACGTCGGGCAGGTGCCGGTGCTCGCGATGCGGGTCTCGTACGTGGGGGAGCTGGGCTGGGAGCTCTACACCACGGCCGACATGGGGCTCAAGCTGTGGGACACGCTCTGGTCACCGGGGTTGGCGACCACGGGCGGGCGGGCCGCGTTCAACTCCCTGCGGCTGGAGAAGGGCTACCGGTCGTGGGGCGTCGACATGACGACCGAGCACAACCCGTACGAGGCCGGGCTGGCCTTCGCCGTCAAGGACGGCAAGGACTTCGTCGGCCGCGACGCGCTGTCCACCGACATCAACCGCAAACTGGTGCCGCTGCTCAGCACCGAGGTCGTCATGGGCAAGGAGCCGGTGCGCCACGACGGCCGTACCGTCGGGTATGTCACGAGCGCGGCCTACGGTCACACGATCCAGCGGCCCATCGCGTACGCCTGGTTGCCGATCGAGCTCGCCGAGCCCGGGACACACGTGGATATTTCATACTTCGGCCGCCGCGTCCCCGCGGAGGTCGCCGCCGAACCGTTGTTCGACCCCGGGATGGAGAAGATCAGGCGTTGACCCACCCCGAATTCCTCTGGCGCAACCCCGACCCCAAGCCGGCCTACGACGTGGTGATCGTGGGCGGTGGCGGGCACGGGCTGGCGACCGCGTACTACCTGGCCAGGAACCACGGCATCACGAACGTCGCCGTCCTGGAGAAGGGCTGGCTGGCCGGCGGCAACGTGGCCCGCAACACCACGATCATCCGCTCCAACTACCTGTGGGACGAGAGCGCCGCGATCTACGAGCACTCGCTGAAGCTGTGGGAGGGGCTGAGCGCGGAGCTGGACTACGACCTGCAGTTCAGCCAGCGCGGGGTGCTCAACCTGGCGCACAACCTGGGCGACGTGCGCGAGGGCCGGCGGCGGGTGAACGCCAACCGGCTCAACGGCGTGGACGCCGAGTGGCTCGACGCGGACGAGGTCAAGAAGTTCTGCCCGATCATCAACGTGTCCGGCCGGGCACGCTACCCGGTCATGGGGGCCACCCTGCAGCGGCGGGGCGGCATCGCCAAGCACGATCACGTGGCCTGGGCGCTGGCCCGCAAGGCGGACGCGTACGGGATCGACCTGATCCAGGGGTGCGAGGTCACCGGGTTCGAGATCACCGGCAGCAGGGTGACGGCCGTGGAGACCTCGCGTGGGCGGATCGCCGCAGGGAAGGTCGCGCTCGCCTCGGCCGGGCACACGTCGGTGCTCGCCGAGCGGGCCGGGATCCGGCTGCCGCTGCAGTCGCACCCGCTCCAGGCGCTGGTGTCGGAGCTGCTGGAGCCGCTGCTCGACTGCGTGGTCATGTCGAACGCCGTCCACGTGTACGTCAGCCAGGCCCACAAGGGCGAACTCGTCATGGGGGCCGGGATCGACGCGTACAACTCCTACGGGCAGCGCGGCGGGATCCACGTGATCGAGGCGCAGATGGCGGCGGCGCTGGAGCTGTTCCCGATCTTCAGCCGGGTACGCGTGCTGCGCACCTGGGCCGGCATCGTGGACGTCTCCCCGGACGCCTCGCCCATCATCGGCAGGACCCCCGTCGACGGTTTCTACATCAACGCCGGCTGGGGCACCGGCGGCTTCAAGGCCACGCCAGGCTCCGGCTGGGTGTACGCCCACACGATCGCCGAGGGGACGCCGCATCCGCTGGCGGAGCCGTTCGCGCTGGACAGGTTCACCACGGGGGCGCTCATCGACGAGCACGGCGCGGCGGCGGTGGCGCACTGATGCTGCTGATCGACTGCCCGCACTGCGGCCCCCGCGACGAGAACGAGTTCCACTACGGCGGCCAGGCCGGCATCGCCTACCCGACCGGTGACGTGCCGGACGAGGAGTGGGCCGAGTACGTGTTCATGCGCGACAACCCCAAGGGCTGGTTCCACGAGCGCTGGTTCCACGTACACGGCTGCCGCACCTGGTTCGCGGTCGAGCGGCACACGGTCACTCACGAGATCCGGAAGGCGCCATGAGGTTCACGTTCGACGGCCGTCCGCTGCGCGGCGAGCCGGGTGACACGCTGGCCGCCGCGTTGCTGCGCAACGGCGTGCGGGTGGTGGGGCGCAGCGTGGAGCTCGGGCGCCCGCGCGGGATCTTCACCGCCGGCCCCGAGGAGCCCAACGCGCTGGTACGCGTGGGCGCCGACCCCATGCTTGCCGCCACCACCGTGGAGTTGTACGACGGGCTGGAGGCGTGGAGCCTGCGCGGCAAGGGCCGGGTGGACCTCGACGCGGCGGACGACCGGCGTTGCGACAAGGGCTATCTGCACTGCGACGTGCTGGTGGTCGGCGGCGGCCCCGCCGGGCTGGCCGCCACGGTCGCGGCCGGTCGTTCCGGCGCGCGGGTCGTCCTCGTCGACGACCAGCCTGTTCTGGGTGGTGACCTGCTGAACAGCCGGGTGCTGCTGGACGGCGCGCCGGCGCTGGACTGGGTCACGGGGCTCGCGTCGCCTGCTCGGGTCCTCACCAGGACGACGGCGATCGGCTATTACGACCACAACTACGTGGTGGCCGTCGAGCGCCGGGCCGGGGGCGAGCGGTTGTGGCACATCAGGGCGCGGCGGGTGGTGCTGGCGACGGGGGCGCACGAGCGCTCGGTCGCCTTCCCCGGCAACGACCGGCCCGGGGTGATGCTGGCCTCGGCCGCGCGGACCTACGCGAACCGGTACGGCGTGCCGGCTGGGCGGCGGGCGGTGGTGTTCGCCTGCGCGGACTCCGGCTACGAGGCGGCCCGCGACCTCATGGCCCGCGGGGTGGACGTGATCGCCGTCGTCGATCCGCGCCCCGAAGGGCTCGACATCGCGGGGACGACGGTGCTGGCCGGGCAGGTGGTGACCGGGACGACGGGTGACGCGGACGGCGTGCTCAACGGCGTGCGGGTGGGCGACCGGCACTTCGAGGCCGACCTGCTGGCCGTGGCGGGTGGCTGGAACCCGGTCGTGCACCTGTTCAGTCAGTCGCGGGGGCGGGTTCGGTTCGACGAGGACCTGCAGGCTTTCGTCCCGGGCGTCTCGGCCCAGGCGGAGCGGTCGGCCGGCGCCTGCAGGGGCGTCTACGGCACCCGAGAGGCCATCGCCGACGGCCACGCGGCGGGCGCGCAGGCCGCCGAACTGGCGCTCACGGCCGGCCCGGCCGGCCCGGTCCGCGCCGCCGATCCGGTCCACGCGGCCGATCCGGTCCACGCGGCCGGGGCGGTCGAGTGGACGCATGAGGGGGACGACCACGCGGCTGGGACGGCTGACCCGCCGGGCGAAGGTGTCGCCTTCCGGGTGCCGGAGAGTGATGAGCGGCCCCTGCGGTCGCCGGCGGCCCTGTGGTGGGTCGAAGGGGACTCCTCGGAGCCGGCCTTCGCGGACCTGCAGCGGGACGTCACCGTGGCGGACCTGGCCAGGGCCACCGGGACCGGCATGCGCTCGGTGGAGCACGTCAAGCGCTACACCACCGCGGGCACCGGCGCCGACCAGGGCAAGACGTCGGGAGCGGGTGTCGTGGGCGTGATGTCCGCCCTCCTCGGCGCCGATCCCGGCCAGGTCGGCACCACGACGTTCCGGCCGCCGTACACGCCGGTGTCCTTCGCCACCCTGGCGGGACGCGATCGCGGCGGGCTGTCCGACCCCATCAGGACTACCGCCATGCACGACGCGCACGTCGCGCGCGGAGCCGTGTTCGAGGACGTCGGTCAGTGGAAGCGCCCGTGGTACTTCCCGCGGGACGGCGAGTCGATGGAGGATGCGGTGCTGCGCGAGTGCCGGGCGGCTCGTACAGCGGTGGCCGCCATGGACGCCTCGACCCTCGGCAAGATCGACATCCGTGGCGCGGACGCGGGCGAGTTCCTCGATCGCGTCTACACGAACATGTACTCCACGCTCGCCGTCGGCGCCTGCCGCTACGGGCTGATGTGCACGGCGGACGGGATGGTGTTCGACGACGGCACCACGACCAGGCTCGCCGAGGACCACTATCTGATGACCACGACCACGGGTAAGGCCGCCGCCGTGCTCGACTGGCTGGAGGAGTGGCGGCAGACGGAGTGGCCGGACCTGGACGTGTCGTTCACCTCGGTCACGGATCACTGGGCGACGGTCGCCGTCGCCGGCCCGCGCGCCCGTGAGGTCATCGCCGTCCTCGCGCCGGGGGCGGCCGACCTGGCCTTCATGCGGTACGTGAGCACGCCCGTGCTCGGCGTGGACGGGCGGGTGTTCAGGATCAGCTTCTCGGGCGAGTTGGCGTACGAGGTGAACGTGCCCTGGCGGTATGGCAGGGCGCTGTGGGAGGCGGTGCTGGACCTTGGCGCGGTGCCGTACGGGACCGAGACCATGCACGTGCTACGGGCGGAGAAGGGGTTCGCGATCGTCGGCCAGGAGACCGACGGGACGGTCACCCCGCAGGACCTCGGCATGTCGTGGATCGTCTCCAAGCGCAAGCCGGACTTCGTCGGCAAACGCTCCCACGCCCGCCCGGACACCGCCAGGACCGACCGCAAACACCTGGTCGGCCTGCTCCCCGACGACCCGGCGACCCTGGTGGAAGAGGGCGCGCAACTGATCGCGCCCACCAGCCTCCCGAACGGCGTCCTCGCGGACGGCGGGGTGGCGGGCAGCGGGCTCACGGGTGCTGAGATGGGTGCTGCGTCCATGCTCGGTCACGTGACCTCCAGTTACCGGAGTGCCGCGCTTGGCCGTACGTTCTGCCTGGCCCTGGCGCGGGAGGTCGCACCTGGGGACCGGCTCACGGCGGTGTCCGGGGGAGCGGCGCACGGCGTGACCGTCGTGGAGCCCGTCTTCTACGATCCGGAGAACGCCCGCCGCGACGGCGACCGCCAACCTCCCGCCCCGCCCGTGACCGGGGACCGCGCGGAGAGCCCGGTACGGCCTGCCGCGACACCACCCTTGACCGGGGACCGTGTCCCGGCATGGGCTGTCGCGATACCGCCCGCGATCGGGGATCGCGCGGAGAGCCCGGGCGCCGCCTTCGCTGACCGCTTCCAGGCCGTGAGCGGTCCGGTGGTACGCCTGCGCGAGGTTCCGTTCGAGCCGATGTGGGAGGTTCGCGGGACGGACCCGGGTGTGGGCCTCCGTCTGGGCCCGGCCTGGTGGTTCGTTTCCGGAAATATCACACCAGGGCCCGGCTGGGTGGACGTGTCAGGACAGCGTACGATCCTGGAGCTCTCCGGCCCCTCGGCTCATGACGTCCTGATCACCGGATGCCCCATCGACCTGCACCCGTCGGCCTTTCCCGGCCACGCCCAGACCCTGCTGGCCAAGACCTCGGTGCTCCTGGAGCAGCGAGCCCCGGACACGTACCGCGTCTACGTAAGATCATCTTTCACGAAATACCTGGCAGAGTGGCTGATCGACGCCATCATGGCGTTATAAGACCATTTAAGGGCACTTTCTATACCTAGACTTTGCAAAAACGGTCTTGGGGGTAGCAGGTGCGGGTTCGGGCGTTCACGGCCGGTTTGGCCATCACGGCGATGTTGACCGGCTGTGGAGGGCTTGAGGCGGGCTCCGCGGGGCCCGCCGAGCCCGACTCGGCATCCGTGTCGGAGGCCCGCGAGAAACTGGCCGATCTCGCCGTCAAGGGCCGCGCCCCCAAGACGGGCTTCGACCGCGACGAGTTCGGCCCCGCCTGGTCCGACGTGGACCGCAACGGCTGCGACACCCGTAACGACATACTCAAGCGCGACCTGGAGAACGAGACGTTCAGGGCCGGCACCAAGGACTGCATCGTGCTGACCGGCACGCTGGATGACCCGTTCAGCGGCAAGACGATCGAGTTCGAGCGCGGTCAGGACACCAGCTCGGAGGTCCAGATCGATCACCTGGTGCCGCTGTCGGACGCCTGGCAGAAGGGCGCGCAGCAGTGGTCGGAGACCAAGCGCAAGGAGTTCGCCAACGACCCGCTGAACCTCCTCGCCGTGGACGGCCCCCTGAACGGTCAGAAGAGTGACTCCGACGCCGCCACCTGGCTCCCGCCGCGCAAGTCGTACCGCTGCGCCTACATCGCCCGCCAGATCGACGTGAAGGCGAAGTACGACGTCTGGATCACCGCGGCGGAGAAGGACGCCATGGAGACCATCCTCGACGGCTGCTGACGGCTATACGGTCAGTCATGATGTCCGTAAGATCCGTGGGCATGCGCGTGAAACACCGGATTTCTGTGATCGCAGCGTTAGCGCTGGCCGCCACCGCCGTACCTGCCGGTGCTGCACAGGCCGCGACGAGCCTCGTCGTCCTCGGCTGGAACATCCACGGCGAGAGCGCCGACATGACGGCCATCGCGAAGGTGATCCGCGACAGCGGCGCCAACATCGTCACACTCCAGGAGATCCACCGCAGGCCGGACGCCGACCAGGTGCGGCAACTGGCCGACGAACTCGGCTGGAACATCACCGCCAACGCCCACTTCGGCGCCGGCGACAACGTCGGCCCTTGTGACGACCCGCAACCGGGTATGGCCGGCAACGCGATCCTGTCCTCGTACAAGATCCTCGAACGGGTCACCATCCCGCTCACCGACTTCGCCACCTGCCCGGTCAACCGCTCCATGGCCGGCGCCAAACTCGACCTCGGCGGCGGCACGTCGATCACGGTCTTCAGCACCCACCTGTCGCCCGGCCTGTCGGCGACCTCAGTGGCCCGCCGCGAGGCCCAGGCGGACAAGGTGCGTACGTATTTCGGCTCCAGAACCGGCCTGATCCTCACCGGCGACTTCAACGCCAAGCCCACCGACACGCTCTCGAGGAAGTTCGTGAGCGCGGGCTGGCTGGACACCGGCGCCAAGTACGCGAACAAGCCCACCCTCGGCGACGCCCGCATCGACTACATCTACACCAAGGGCGTCACGACCACGAGCGGCTCCGTACTGTCGACCACCGCCTCCGACCACCGGCCACTCGTCATGCGCATGACGCGCTGACCATTCATTTCAGAGGTTCTGTAACGGAAGTCGTCGACGTGCTCCTCGGCCTGTAGAGCCATGGACGGTGCCCGTCGGTGTATTCCTCGATGCCGATGGGTTGAGTCCCCTCGACCAGCCGGTCGAGGTAAAGGACGCCTTCCAGGTGATCGCACTCATGCGCCACCATACGCGCCGCGCCGTCGGTGAACCGCCGTTCGACAGTTTGGCCGTCGGGCATGGCCCAGCGGACGGTGATGGCGCGGGAACGCGAAACCCGGCCACGCAGTTGAAAGCAGGAAAGGCAGCCCTCCCACTGGACGTCGATCTCGTCGGAATGATCTACGACGCACGGATTCAGTAGCGCGATGTCCGCCATGCCCCGCGGACGTACGATCGCGGCGGCCACTGGCCGGCCCAGTTGTGGTGCCGCGATACCGCTCCCCTTCGGGAACGGGCGTGCGGCGCAGATCTGGTCCAGCGCGGTCACCAGGTCCGCCAGGACCATCGCCGCCTGCTCCTGTTCGGCGGGCAGTTCAAAGCGGCGTGCGGGCTGGGCAAGCAAAGGATCTCCCCGGCGACCCAGGCCCATCTCCCTGAGCAGCTCCATGAACGGATCGCTCATGCCGCCCTCCACCGCGCGATGCCCGGCTTGTCACTGTCGACTCGTCTACGCACCACATACTGGTCGATCACCAGCCGGTCCAGCGAGGAGCGCAAGAAGCACTCGACGGCGTCCTCCGGGGTTTCCACGATCGGCTCGCCGCCCAGGTTCAGCGAGGTGTTGAGCACCATCGGGATCCCGGTCAGGGCGTAGAACGCCTCGATCAGCCCGGCGTAGAGACCGCCGCGAGCGACGGTCTGTAGACGTGCGGTCCCGTCGACATGCACGATAGCCGGCACCATGTGCCGCATGGGTTGCCGCACCGTTGCCACCAACTCCATGTAGGGGGCGGAGGTGGCCAGGTCGAAGTACTCGTCGGCGAGGTCGGCCAGGACGCTGGGCGCGAAAGGCCGGAAGGGTTCGCGTCCCTTGACCACCAGGTTCAAGTAGTTCGGCATCGCCGCGTCGCGGGGGTCGGCGACGATGCTACGGCCGCCGAGCGCTCGCGGTCCGAGTTCGCTGCCGCCTTGGAACCAAGCGACGACGTGGCCGTCCGCCACCAGTCGCGCCGTCTCCACGACGGTGTTGTCCACCTTCTCGACGAGCAGCTCCGCATGCCGTAAGGCGGTCTCTATCTCTGTCCCGGCGAAGGTCCGTCCCAGTTGAGCGGGTGGCACGGAGTCGTACCGCCTCGCCCCCGACGCAAGCACATGCCAGCCGTACAGGGCGTTCCCCACGCACTGACCGGTGTCGCCCGGCGCGAAGGGCACGAACAGCCTGCGGAACGGCGACTCGTCGAGGAGACGACGATTCGCCACACAGTTCAGCGCTACACCGCCCGCCAGGCAGAGGTTGTCGATGCCGGTTTTCGCGTGCAGCCAGTACACCTTGGCCAGCAGCGCCTCTTCGAGGCAGTCCTGGACCAGCCGGGCGATATCGGCATGCCGCTGTGTCAGCGGCTCGGACCTCCGTCGGGGCGGGCCGATGTCGACGCCCTGGTCAGCAAAGAACGCTTGGATGGCATGGATCGGATCGTCGTGGCCATTCGGCAGGCTCGAGCGCAACCTGCCATCTTCCAACCGGAACAGCCGGACGTCACCGAACGCGCCCGGCCGCCCGTACGCCGACAAGCCCATCGTCTTGCCTGCGTGCACATAGGACGGCCACCCGAGATAGTAGGTGAAGTGCCGATAGACCTCGCCGGGGCCGATCTCCGCCTCATCCAAGCCGTCATCGGCTGCTTCGAGCACGCTGACGTCGCCGCCACGGCCGACGAAGTAGGTGTTGCGTTCGAACCGGCTGTTCCACCGCTGCTCTGCCGGAGGGCCGAGTAGGTTGCCCTCATTGTCCAGGACAACCACGACGGCCTCGTCGAAGGGTGACGGATAGAACGCCGAGCAGGCATGCGACAGGTGGTGGGACGGCATAGCGTGGATCTTCGACGGAGCCATCCCGAGCAGGTCCGCCCCGTAGCCGTCCTCCGCGGCTTCCTCGCTGCACGTGCTCACGACCACCATGTCGATGTCGTCGCGGGTCGCACCGGCCGTGTCGAGGCAGTACTCGAACGCGAGCCGCGCGCCACCGTCGTGCTTCCGGCGCGACAGTCGCTCCTCGGCGATCGCGACCGTGACGTGTCCGTCGACGGCGAGCGCCGCGGCCCCGTCCTTGAGACGGACCGAGCCGTCCCTGGTGACGCCCATGTTCAGTCCGACGATACGCATCCGCCGCATCATCCGAAGTCCGGGACCGGTAACGGGTAGACCCGTTCGACGGCAAGCTCGCCGGAGTCGCGGTCCCAGTGGTCACGAATGAGCTCGACACCCGGCATGCTGCGCAGGTAGAACGGCTTGTCGAGCTCTTCGCAGATCCGGCGCAGGCCGGCGATCTGACTCTCCGCATGGACGATCTTCCAGTCGCGATTCTGGTCGAAGAAACTCATTCGGCCAATCGTGAACTCGTTGTCGATCGAGGTTCGCAGTCGCCGTTCGATCACGCCGTCGGTGTCCAGGAACAGGGCCTCCCCGAGGATGACCGTGCTGTGCTGAGCCGCGGCCTCCAGCAGCCGGCGATACTCTGAGAGCGGCACCAACTCGGCGGGAAAGGTCGGTCTGGCAGCGAGCATCGTGGGTATGCGGAGTTCCGTCGCGAACCGGCCCAGCTGGTCGACTCTCTCCTGCGGTGTGGCCACCCGGCGGCTCCGTTCGAAACGGCGGAAGCCCTGCCATGCCGGAATGGACACACAGCCCACGACCAGGCGGCGTTTCGCGAACTGGCGGTCGGCGACGTCGCGCAGTGGCGCGTACCATTCGGTATCGATCAGGAGCCTCGTCGTGAACAGCAGGTCCACGTCGAGGCGGTCGGCCGCGAGCGACAGGAACTCGATGGCTTTCGCCGGTTCCAAGAATGGCTCGATGTCCCCCGAAAGATATACCGTGGTGAGCTCGTCGCCGAATTCAGCCAGCCGATCGACTATCTCCTCGGGTCCGCGGCTGGGAAAGTACTGGAATCCTGGCGCGAAGATGTAGCAGTGGGCGCAGTTGATCTCGCACTTCGATCCGCCAAGAGAGACGACGACCTTGCCACCTTGGTCGAGCACGTATTCCGCGTCTCGCACGATATCGTCTCCTCCGCGCTGGGAAATCGAATGGGTGACTAGCCGCAGCCAAGTGTTTCAAGGGCTCGTCGCGGCAGATAGGACGGCATGTCGAACAGGTCAAGCAGTTCGGAGAAATCGGCGTGGATGCGCTTTACCCCATCGGTGAATGTGACGAGTACATGGAAGCTGGCCAGCGGATATTCCGGGCCTGCCATCCTCGGCTCCACTGTGAAGCCCATCGTCGGTAGGATCCGCTGGCCTTCCTCGGCGTTCAGGAAATGCCGCGCGTCGCTGATCGTCCGCGCGATGACCAGGAGGTCACCGCTGTCGAGGGCCTGTTGTTCCTCGGAGGTGGGCTGGTTGAAACTCCACGGCAGCGTGTGTCCGACGTCGACGCCGCCCGACTGGTCGGTGGTGCTGAACGTCTCGTTGGCCAGGGCGGCCTTATCGATGAGGTCGGCTGCGAATCGGTAGAGTTCACGCAACTCCATGCCGACTTCCGCGTACGCAGCCACCTGCGCGGTGATGTCGAAGCAGGCGGCGAGATGGTCCTTGATCCGCGAGTCCGCTCCGTTGTAGAGCGTGATCCCCAAGTCCCCGATCATTTTCGTTTCCCGATCGACGGGGGAGCAATAGGCGTACATAATGGAATTGCCGCCGAGGGTGATGTCGGCTCGCGGCCACGTGGCCTCGTGGCGCAGCGACACATAGGACATGCGTTTGAAGTCGGGTGGGGTGCCGATCAGTGCACTGATGCCATTTGGCGGCGGCTGATACCAGCCTTCCGACAGCAGCTCTTCGTGGTCCGCGAGCAACTGCCCCCAACGTGTGCAGAGGGACAGTTCGCTAAGCTTCGGCGCTTCCTCGCGTATTGCCTTGGCGAGAGTTGCCGCCGCTATCCTGCGCGCTCGCTGGATGGCGGCAATTCGCGGGTCTGGGACAAGTTCACCGTTCATGCGGATCTGTCCTTTTCGAGATTGTGGGCGCACCAACGCTACCATCAATACATGCGTGAGCCGCCATTGATGTGGACGGTTTGCCCAGTGATGAACCCGGCTGTGTCGCAAAGAAGAAAGGCAATGGCATCCGCGACGTCCACTGGCGAACCCAGCCGGCCCAACGGCAGGCCTGGAATCCACGATTCAGGTGGCGTCGCGGGTGGCCACTTCTCATGGAACGGCGTATCGATTGAGGCGGGCGCGACCGCGTTCACCCGAATGTCAAACGGTGCAAGTTCGCCCGCCAATGCCCGGGTGAGTCCGACTAGTCCCGCTTTCGCCGCCGCGTAATGCGCCGAGCCCCGGCTGCCACCGGTGAACCCGGACGATGAAGCCACGTTGACGATGGCAGCGCCGCTCTGGTCGCGCAAGGCCGGTATCGCCGCCCGGCACATGAGATAGGCGCTGGTGAGATTAACGGCGAGCGATCGGTGCCACACCGACAACGGCAGTTCCTCGACCGGTCCGCGGGCAATCGTCGCGCCGGCGTTGTTGACCAGATAGTCGATTCGTCCGAAGCGGGCCAGCGCTCGGTCTACCAACCGGGCAACCTCAGCCTCGTCGGTGACGTCGGCACGCACCGCGATGGTGGGCGATCCAGCGCGGTCAAGCTCGTCGGCCAGCTTGACCGCTTCTTGTGCGCTGTTCAGGTAGCCGATGACCGTCGCCGTCCCACGTCCTGCCAGGACGCGCACGGTCGCTTGGCCGATGCCCGAGGCACCGCCGGTGACGACCGCGACGGCGCCCGACGCCGTCACCGCCCGGCCCGCTTGGAGATGTCCGTGACTTGCCCGATCCACTGGATGGGCACGTCCGGCTGAAGGTGAGCGGCTGCCGCGGGCAGGTCGAAGTCCGACGCGGCGATGACCAGCACGGCGGTGGCGGGACCCCCGCTGCCTGACCAGTCCGCCGTGTCCGCGTGGCTCGAGGTGTCGATCCGGATTCCGCGTGCCGCGAGCTGGGCCAGCTCTCCGGCTACGCCGCCAGAGCCGACGGGGATGACCTCGCGCACTTCGTCGCACTTGACCAGACTCCGGACCGTGGGCACACGCACCATCGCTGGATGGCCGACCCGGACATGGCGGCCGACCAGACGTGACCCGAGCACGAGCAGCCGGTCGCCGGGATGAACGGCGTCCCACGGCACGTCCCGTTCACCGACCAGCCCGCTCATGGTGACCCCGATACCGGTCTGGACGCTCGGAAAGTTGTTCTCCGAGCTGATGGTGAATGCGATGCGGCCATCTAGCGACTCCTCACGAAGCTGCTTTCGGACACCCGCCAGAAGTCGTCGCCCGGTGGGCTCCCGCTCGACACTAAATGTGCACGACACGCTACAAATTGTCGCACCGAGTGTCAATAACTCCAGCATCGTGACGCGCGCGCAGAAATAGCCGACGCTTTCCGGTGGGGCAGGCTCGATATCCTCCCCCTTCTCACCGATGCCACCCGCCGCGTCACATGCGGTCACCAGCAGCGTGCCATTACCGATTGGATACAGTGACATGTCCCGGAAATCCGTGGCCCGCCCCGGTAGAAAATGCATTTCAGCCCTTCCGGTTACTGCGGGTTCAGCGCGACCCGAAACCCGATGTCGTCGTTCCGGTTATCCACTGGATTGCGGAATCGGTACGCGGCGTCCAGACCTTCGATGGTGAACCACCAGTTCCCACCGCGCAGCACGCGCATTGACGCATTACCGGTGCTCACCACCGGATCCACGGTAACCTGGTCCAGTCGCGCGCTGTAGGCGTCTGGGTCCCAGACGTCCAGGCACCACTCCCACACATTGCCGGCCTGGTCCATACAGCCGAACGGTCCCCGGCCGAGCGGGAACGACCCCACCGGTTCGGGGTGACTGTCGATCTGCCCTTCGTAGTAGCAGGCCCTGGTGCGGTCAGGAGGCTCCGAGCCCCATGGATACCGTCTACCGTCCGTGCCGCGGGCCGCGTACTCCCATTGCGCCTCACTTGGCAGCGTGAACGGCAACCTGGAAAGGGTGGCCAGCCATCGGCAGAATTCGGTGGCGTCGTACCAGTTCACACCCACGACGGGTAGGTCCGGCCCGGCGAACATCGGCTCCCGCCAGAATGCGGGCTCCGAGTGCTGGGTCGCCTTGAGGAACAGTTCGTAGTGCCGGTTCGTCACTGTCGTTTCGGCCAGCCAGAACGAGGAGACGCGCACAAGATGCTCTGGCTGCTCGGCTACTCCGATGTCATCGGCGCCCATGGTGAACTGTCCGGCCGGTATCGGCCTCAGCAGGATTCCGGTGAATGGCTCGACGATCGGCTCCTCCGGATTCATGACGGTGGTCGCCCTCGCCGTGGCGCTCTCGGCGGCCTTTTCCCGGATCCGGATCGCGAGTGCCGAGACTTCCGGGGAGTCGTGCCTGGACAGCGATCGCGCCACTCGGCTGATCTCGTGGTCCGGATGGTTGACGAACATGCGCAGGACGTGCGCTTTCGCGCCAGCCGGAACGGCGGGGTCCTCCAGGAAACGCACGAACGGCAGCGTGTTCAGCGATGTCACGGTTTCCACGCACTGGCGCAACGCCGCGTGGCTGCGTTCCACGAGCGGCGGCGTGAGCGCGGCGGCGAAGAACTGGGCCGCTGTCTCGCGGCTCGCGAGTTGGACCGTGAACAGCAGCACCTCGCGCCACCACTTCTCACCAAGGTGCGTAGCGGCCCGGACGAGCTCACGCGAGTTGTCTGCGAGGTGGCTCGCCGTCAAGTATTCCTGAAAGGTGAGATGGCTGAAGCTGTACGTTTCCGTCGACGGCGAAGTCAGCACACCGGCACCGTGGTGTAACCATTCCAGGACCGACTTGGGATCAGTCACGCGACCATCGGCCGTCCGTAGCTTCACGATCGGCGTCGCTGTGATCCGCTCGAACTCTTCGGCGTCGAAGTCGCGTTCACCGGCGTTATGCAGATGGACGGCAAGCAGTCGCAGAATGGTGTGCGCGTCGGCCGCCGAAAGCGGCGGCTCGATGCCTTTTGCCCGCGCCCACCGGCCCAGCAGGGTACGGAGGCACTCCCGGTAGAAATCCACTTCGCTGTGCGGCACTTCGCCACCCCGTAGCGCTATCACGCACAGCAGGCTGAGAATGAGTGGCGAAGACGCGAGCACCGCGAACCGGTGGTTGGCGACGCTCCGGGACACGAGACTTTGGGCCAGTTCGTCACCGAGCAGCGACCAGTCGGTGGCTAAGCTCGCCCCACCGGACTCGGTGAAGCGCTGTGCCGCGTGGAACCACCGGCGGATGAACTCGGTGATCTTGGTATCCGGCAGCGGCCGCACTTCGAAGAATGAGAACCGGGGCCCGAGCTTGACGGCGTCCACCCGTGCGGCGGTCCGGCAAGACGCGACCAGAGTGATCTTACGGGCACGCAGGCCATGAGCCTGGCCGCGAAGATACGCGATCATGGCGGCCCGGGATGACGCGGCGCCGGCCTCGTCGATGCCGTCCAGCAACAGCAGCAGCCGACCGCGCCGCCACAACTGACGTACGAAGTCGTCCGGGAAACGACCCGGCGCGGCGGCGGCGAGCTCGGCCTCCACGAACTCGGCCAGCGGCCGACGCATCGCCTCCGCGGTGAGGTGACGCAGTGGCACCAGAATCGGGACGGTGTCAACGTCCAGGCCGAACACGGAACCGCCGTGCAACAGCGTGGTCGCCAGCAGATGAGCAAGCACGGTCGTCTTGCCCGCGCCAGGCTCGCCGAAGACAACCACACCCTGCATGGCTTCGTCCAGGCGGAGAATGCCGTCGATCGTGACGTTGTGCGTATGGTCCTCGCTGCCCGAAGGCTGTCCCGGTCGCACAGTCCGCAATTCAGGGACGACGAAGACCTCGCCGAGCGGGAAGAAGTACTCTTGGCTGCCGACGCCAACCATTTCGATATAACCGTGCCGGTCGATCGCCCATTGCTGGTAGGCCTCCAGAGTGCCGGTGTCGACACGGGACGGCGACGAGAGCATCCGTCGCCGCAGGGCGTGGCGAGCCACGGCGGCTGAGACGCGTGCCGTGAGATCGTCTACCACGGTGAAGAACTCGACCAGGCCCGTCCGCTGTAGTTTCGCCCGAAACTCCTCCAAACGTCTGCCGGGCTCGCCACGGTCGATTAGCTTAGGCGGCCACGGATGGTCGTCCTTGAGCAGGAAGATCAGTGTAGGAATATCGTTGCGGATCGCAGCCTGATATTCCTCGGCGACGAACGATTCCTCATGACCTGGTGGCGTGAATCCGTACGACCAGGCCACGATACCGACATAGAGGTCGCACGAGGCGACATCGGTGACACATCGCTCGATCGGCGGCATGGTGTCAGCGCCGTAGTCCTCCATCGCAACGCAATGGCAGCCCAGTCGCCGGATGGCATGGATGACGCCGTCCCGGTAGGCGCCCAGGTCACGGACGGTCGACGAGACGTACACCTTGAGCGCGCCGGCCGATTTCTCCGACATGGCTGCCCCCTGCTACCGCAGTTTCCCGCCTAGCCATCTGACTATACTCTCGATCCATGTTGATCGTGGTTCCGAAGCTAAAGCGGAATACGATACCCGCTGGATTTGGATCAGGTTGGCTGCTTGATATCCTCGTGCCGCCAGCGGTGAATAATCCCATTCTGGGGCAGGATAAGTAAATGTCGGGTCTTCAGGTATGAAACCCAGTTTCCTCGGCGGTATCCAACCGAACGCGGATGTGGTTCCCATGGCCGAATCGATTGCCGCATGATGTGGCCTCGATGTCGCACAGCCGGTACGTGCTCAAGTGGTGAATGTCGGACCTACGTAGTCAGGAACACCTCGTCGAGGTGCCACTCGAGAGCCTCGCGTTTCGGCCGGTCCCGAGGCCGGCCCGGAACGTTGATTTCCTGGCCGGCCCGGCGGTAGAACTCCTCGCCGTTCCCGAACTCCTCGCGCAGTCTCGGGCTGACCAGCAGTCGGTGCTTGGGATCGATCGCCAGGTAGCCGCGATCGAACAGCGTGTGCACATCCGAGCGGAGAAGTAATCCATTGTCCAGGCGATGCTCGCCCCCCGCCGCGACCGGGCGGATGTGGGCCGCCTGCAGAACTGGCCGGATCCGGTCCCCGCTGATCGCGCATCGGCGTTCGTACGCATGCAGGACTACGGCCTGGAAAGCCTGCTGGCCGAGCCTGCGCGGGGCCAGTCGGGGATCGCCGTAGACCGGCCCGTCCCGGTGCCATGGCTCCGACAGGTCGATGTTGACGCGGATGCCGATCCTGCGCAGCAGGTCATGAAAGTAGTCGGCTGCTCCGTGACTTGCGAGGTCGTAGCTTTTGCCCTGAACGATGTTGGGTGCGAAGTCTGGCGGTGGCCCGGCGATCCGGTCGTCCGGGAAAAAGAAGACGTCTCGGATGATGACGCAGCCGATGACCGGGTCCTCCCCAGGGACTATCGGCTGGCTGCGGTAGCGCCCGACCTGGTGGCGCAACTCGACAAGGCTCGCAGCACCGTTGCCCTGCCCGAAGAGTTCCCATGCCTCCGAGACGCGAAGGGGCGCGAAGCCACTGAAGAAGCCACCGCCGACTACGCGGTTGTGAGGGTGGTGGGTCTTGAAGAAGAACGGTTCGCCATGGTCGAGCGCACGAAATTCGCGGCTGCTTGAGGGGCGCCAGAAGTTGACCTCGGTGAGCGTCGGACGCGCGGAGAGGAACCGGTACCAGCTTCCGTCAGTGACTCCGACGTACGCTTTCACGGGCGCAATTGTGCACGTTGCTGATCAACCTGCCAAGGGCTGATTCGCACTCAAGATGTTGTGGCGAGACGCGGCCGCATCCACGGGTACGGATCGGTGAGCGCCGTGCGCCTTGCTCGACGGCTCTGTTGTATCTGTTGAAGCGGCTCACCCGCAGTGTAGAAGCGTCCCCTTCCGTTGCCGTGTGGGATGAGGATTCCGGCGTTGGCGAGAGCTGCCAGATCGCGGGTCGCGGTCTGGTCCTCGACGCCAGTGCGCTTAAGATATCCAGCGCGCCGCACGCGGTAGCCCAAGACAGCCTCGAACATGGCGTCAATCGAGCGTTCGGGAAGCGTCCTCACACGACGCCGGCCCACCCTGGCAGGCCGGCGTCTCAGGAAAACGGGGGATCAGTCGTCGTCGTGGTCGTCGTCCCGGCCCCCGTGGTCATCGTCCCGACCGTCGTCGTCTCGGCCGTCGTGGTCGTCTCGGCCCGTCGCGTGGTCGGTGACCCGGCCCGTGGCCGTGTCGACGTCCAGCTCGTGCCGCTGCGAGCCCTTGACCAGGTCGATCTCCCACACGTCCGGCCGCGCGCTCCGTCGGTCGTAGTCGACCTCGCTGACCCAGGCTCCCGGTACCGTCTTGTGCGCGATTTCCATGGCCCGCTCCGCCGTGACCTTCGGCGCGATCGCGGCCGCGGTCGGCGTGGACGCGGAGGTCGTGGCGGCGAAGGCGGCGCCCCCGCCCGCGACCAGCGAGGTGATCCCCATGCCGATGATGATGAACTTCTTCGTGATCTGCATGTCCCCACGAAATCGCGATCTCGGGTAACCGCGCGCTAAGCGGTGGTTAAGGCCGCCTCCTCCCATCTCCTCACGGGAGCTCGCCTTGGAAGCGGCCGACATGCTGCATGCCTCTAGTGATACAAACGCCGGAAACCTCCACGTATCCTGCTTCAGGAGCCGCGATGTCCTATGCCACCACCCTCTTGTCACAGGCCGTCATGAGCGCCGTCGGGCGGGAGTGGGACCTCGCCCCGCCGACTGAGGCGTTCCGGGCCGATGCCGGCGAAGAGACAGGCGGTGTCGTCCGGCTGCATGGCGGGGAAGAGTCCGCCGCCACGTCCTGTCTCCGTGTGGCCGTACGTCAAGGGCGACTGGCTCGACCGGGATGACCCCGAACAGCGTTCCCAGGCCGCCCGGTCTTGAAGTCGCTGATGTGGATGAAGGCGACTCCGGGCTCCAGCATCCGCAGCTCGGATTGATGTTGATCACGGGACATCTCAGGCGGGTTTCTCTGAACTACCGGTAGGGCTTACGGCGTGCGAAAAGAAACGCTTGCGAAGCCTTCTCATCCGGGTCAAGCAGCATCTGGGCCTCGACCTCGAATCCGGCGTCACGCAGCCAGGTGGCCACCTGGTCCGGCTGGCGGAGGTGGACATGGACCTTCATCGGGTGACCGCCGTAGCCCTGTGTCTTCAACCGCGACTCGTCGCCGACGTGAAACAGGAGCTGCAGCGGTCCGCCTGGACGCAACGCTCGATGGAAGTGCCCGAACACACTCGGCACCTCGTCGTCTGGGATGTGGATCAACGACTGCCAGGCGAGCACGCCTGCCACAGAGGCGGCCGGGAGGTCCAGGTCCGTCATCGTGCCCACCTCGAACCGCAGACCGGGGTGGTCGCGCCGGGCCACGTCGATCATTCCAGGGGAGAGGTCGATACCGAAGGCATCGACACCGAGCTCGTGCAGGTGGGCGGTAACGTGTCCGGGGCCGCAGCCGACATCCGCCACCGGCCCGCCGCCCGCGGCCCGCACGTTGCCGGCGAACAACGCCAGAGCCGCACGGAGGTACTGATGCCCGGCGATGGCATCGCGCAGTTGGTCGGCGTAGCTGACAGCGACCGTGTCGTAAGAGGCTCGGGTGTCGGTCAACCAGTCGTCCGTGCTCATGACCGGCACGGTAGTCCATGATCACGAATGGCCGGAAAATGATGAGGCAGCAGGCGGGTTTGAGTAACGCTTCGTTGATGTCGGCTTCAAGGCCACATCCTCCGCTAAGGGGTGGTCAGGAACACCTCCACGCGCGCCCCGCCGCCCGCGGGCGCGGAGACGGTCAAGCTGCCTCCTGACGCCTCGGCGGTGCGGCGGGCGATGTCGAGGCCGAGCCCGGTCGAGCCGCCGCCGCTGTTCCCCCGTTCCAGGAGCGCGGGATCGAATCCCGGTCCCGAGTCCTCGACCGCCAGCAGGGCGCCGGCAGGATCGGGCGCCAATCGTACGGACATGGCGGATCCTTCGGGGGTGTGCGCGAAGACGTTGCCGAGCAGCGCGTCCACGCAGGCCGCCAGCTCCTCGGCACCCACCGCGACCGGCAGCGGCGCGGCGGGCAGGGAGACCGTCACCTCGCGCCCCTGGTCCTCGGCCAGCACCGACCAGAACCGCACCCGCTCCCGCACCACCGCCGCCGCGTCGCAGGAGTCGCGCCCGGCCGAGCGGCGCCGCGCCTCCGTGATGACCGCGCTCACCGCCCGCTCCAGCGCGTCCACCCTGGCCTGCATCCGCGCCGCCTCCTCCGGGTCGTGCAGTGACTCCGCGTCTAGCCGCAGACCCGTCAACGGGGTACGCAGCCGGTGCGACAGGTCCGCCACGGACTCCCGCTCCGCCACCAGCAGTTCGTCGATCCGCCCCGCGAGCTGGTTGAGCGCCAGCGCCACGGAACGCACCTCGGGAGGCCCACCGAGCTCCGCCCGAGCCGTCAGATCGCCCCCCGCGAGCCGGTGCGAGACCCTGGCGAGCCCGTCCACCGGCCGCGTCACCGCCAGCGCCAGCCGGTCGGCCAGCACGATCCCCAGCACCACGAGCGCGAGGCCGAGCAGGAGCAGCGCCAGCCACGCCTCCCGCACGCCTCTCATCAGCTCGTCGTCCGGCACGAACACCCTGATCACGGCCGTGCCCTCGGGCGATTGCGCCGAGACGAGCACCTCCGTGCCCCCTTCGGCGGAGGCGGTCACGCTGCGTCCCGTCGCGGCCAAGCGTACGGCGTCGGTACGGGTGGCGGCCTCGCCCACCGTACGCCCGTCGGGCAGGAACACCGTCACAGGACGCCGCACCTGCTCCACAGCCAGAGCCAGGTCCGGCGTGCCCACCGCGACCGCGACCGACTCGGCGGCGGCCGTGGCCCTGCTCAACGCGCCGTTCTCGGCCACGGCGCGGATCAGCAGCGCCATGGGCACCAGCAACGCGATCAGCACCAGCGACGTCGTGGCCGCCACCAGCAGCGCCAGCCACCGCCTCACGACACCACCGGCCTCAGCGGCCCAGTGGCCTCAACCGGGTCCCACGGCAGGTCCCGTGCCAACGTGAGAGTCATGACGGCTCGACCAGCTTGACGCCGACGCCGCGCACCGTGTGCAGGTAACGCGGCTCGGACGCCGTCTCGCCCAGTTTCCTGCGCAGCCACGACAGATGCACGTCCACGGTCTTGTCCGCCCCGCCGTACGGCAACTGCCACACCTCGGTCAGCAACTCCCGCTTGGTGACCACCTCACCGGGCCGCGCGGCGAGATAGTGCAGCACGTCGAACTCGCGCGGCGTCAGATCCAGCGCCGCCCCGTCGAGCGTGGCGGTACGCGCCCGCGGATCCACCCGCAGCGCACCCACCGCCAGCGGCTCCGGCGCCGACCCGCCCGCGCGCCGCAACACCGCCCGCACCCGCGCGTCGAGCTGCGCCGCGCTGTACGGCTTGACCACATAGTCGTCGGCCCCCGCATCCAGCACCGGAACCATCTCGGCGTCCCCGTCGCGGGCCGTCGCCACGATCACCGGCACCCGGCTGACCGCCCGCAACATCCGCAGCAGCTCAACCCCGTCGAGATCGGGCAACCCCAGATCGAGCACGATCAGATCAGGACGATCCTGTACGGCCAGCCGCAGCCCGTCCAGCGCCGTCGGGGAGGAGGAGACGGCGTGACCCAGCTCCCGCAACCCGCGGCTGAGCGCCGTGCGAATCGCCACGTCGTCCTCGATGAGGAGAATGTCAGCCATATGAAGGAACGTAGACGCTTCCTGGTCATGCGTGAGGCGGCGTTAGCGTCGCCTTAACCTGGCCTTAGTCGTACATGGGGGAAGCTCGCTGGGATGAAGAGACTCGTGCTGGCCTGGGCCGTCACCGCGGTCGCCGCCACCGGCGTGGCCGTGGCGGTGCTCGGGCTGCTCGGCACCGGCCTCACCGGCGGCTCCAGCCACGTGCTCAGTCAGGCGGAGGTACGCGCGGCCCTGGCCACGGTCACTCCGCGCACGGTCACCGCGCCGAGCGGCACCCCTTCGCAGGCGCCCCAGGGGAAGTTGATCCGCAGCGCGGGCGGCACCGTGATCGCCTCCTGCGACGGCGACCAGATCACGCTGCGCTCGTGGAGCCCCGCCCAGGACTACTCGGTGGACCACGTGGAGCCGGGGCCTGGCCATGAGGCCAAGGTCGAGTTCGAGCTCGACGATGGGGAAGAGGTCGAACTCGAAATCACCTGCGCGGGCGGCCAGCCGGTCACCCGTCAGGACTGAGCCGTCACGACGCCGGCGATGACCGTGGTCACCATCTTGTGGACGGCGGCGGTGTCCGGTGGGGGGACTTCGCGGTCGGCGAACTGCAGGTGGCCGGCGCCGATCAGGGTGGGGGCGAGGGTGTTGATGTCGGCGTCCGGTGCGATGCGGCCCAGGTCGCGTTCCGCGGTGAGGTAGGAGGCGATCATGGCCGCCGCCTCCGTCGCCAGCGGGATGCCGCCGCCCGGTCTGGCCTGGCGCAGCCGGGCGCGCAGGTCGTCACGGAAGGTGATGAGGGCGACGATCGCCACCGCGACCGACTGGAACAAGGTCATCAGCGCATCGGTGAGGTTGCCGGCCACGGTGCCGGTGCCGGCGGACTCCCGCAGGGCGGCGGCCTGGGCTTCCATCCGGGCGATGCGGTCGAGCACGAGTTCGGCGAGGAAGGCGTCGAAGTCGTCGAAGTGCCGGTGCAGGACGCCCTTGGCGACGCCCGCCTCGGTAGTGACCGCCCGGCTGGTCAGCGCGTGCGGCCCGTCCCTGAGCAGGACGCGTTCTGCGGCGTCGAACAACTGCTCGCGTACGTCGCGGATGGCCACGCCTGTCGGCACCGTGCATACCTGCCTTCGCTCGCCAGGCCCTTGCTGAGTGGGCGCATGCCCACTAAGGTGGGCGCATGCCCACTATAGCGTCTTCCGAGAACGAGCCTCATCAGCACCGGCAGATGGCGGAGTCGTTCGGCGTGGACGCCGAACGCTACGACCGGACCCGCCCGCGCTACCCCGACGCCATGGTGGATCGGATCGTCGCCGCCAGCCCAGGACCCGACGTTCTCGACGTCGGCTGCGGCACCGGGATAGCGGCCAGGCAGTTCCAGGCGGCCGGCTGTGCGGTGCTGGGTGTCGAGCCCGACGCGCGGATGGCCGACTTCGCCCGGCGCGGCGGACTCGAGGCCGAGGTGGCGACGATCGAGGACTGGGATCCCGCCGGGCGGACGTTCGACGCGGTCATCGCCGGGCAGGCCTGGCACTGGGTGGACCCCGTCGCCGGAGCGGCCAAGGCGGCGCGGGTGCTGCGCCCCGGCGGGCGGCTGGCGGTGTTCTGGAACGCGTTCGAGCTCCCGCCCGACATCGCGGAGGCCGGCGCCGCGGTCTTCAGCCGGGTGGTGCCCGACTCGCCGTTCAAGTTCCCGACGACGCAGAAGGAAGTTCTGGCCGGGAGCCAGATGATGTGTGCCAAGGCCGCCGACGGGATCCGGGAGGCGGGCGGGTTCGGCGAACCGGAGCAGTGGCGGTTCGACTGGGAGCGGCCCTATACCCGGGACGAGTGGCTGGACCAGCTGCCCACCTCCGGTGGCCTCACCAGGCTCCCGCCGGACAAGCTGGCGGAGGTGCTTGAGGGTGCCGGTGCTGCCGTCGACGCGGTGGGAGGCACCTTCACGATGCGTTACATCACGGTGGTGGTCACAGCGGCGATCACCGCGACGCGAACCGGTGCCGCCTGACCAGGACGTGGATAAGCGCAAGCTCGCGCCCATCCAGCACGGACGTGAGCTTGCCGTTGGTCCTGGAGCTGCGGCCCTGCCCGGCGAACACCCTCAACCACCCACCAAGGGATGCCCCGTTGCTGCGCATGACCGACCACACCTTCACCGTCCCGCTGGACCACGCCGACCCGGCGGGCGCCACCATCGAGGTGTTCGCCCGTGAGGTGGTCGCGCCGGACCAGGACGGAACGGACCTGCCCTGGCTGCTGTTCCTGCAGGGCGGCCCCGGCGGCAAATCGCCCCGGCCGCCGGTGGGCGCCGGGTGGCTGGGCCACGCGCTGAAGACTCATCGGGTGCTGTTGCTCGATCAGCGGGGCACCGGCCGCAGCACGCCGGTGACGGCCCGTACGGTGAACGGCATGGCACCGGCCTCGCTGGCGGCCTACCTGGAGCGCTTCCGGGCCGACAGCATCGCGGCGGACGCCGAGTTGATCCGCGGCGCGCTCACCGGCGGCCGGCCGTGGGACACGCTGGGGCAGAGCTATGGCGGCTTCGTCACCCTCGCCTACCTGTCACAGGCGCCGCAGGGCCTGCGCACCTGTTACGTGACCGGCGGCCTGCCCGGCCTGGGTACGACCGCCGACGACGTGTATGCCCGGACATATCCGTACATGATGGAAAGGAACGCCGCCTACTACCAGCGGTACCCGGGCGACGTGGCCGTGGTCCGCGGGCTGGCCGACCACCTGGACGCCCACGACGTACGACTCCCCGACGGCGACCGGCTGACCAGCCGGAGGCTGCGGCTGCTCGGCAACGCGTTCGGCATGAGCGACGGATTCGAGCGGGTGCACTGGATGCTGGAGGGGGCCTGGCACGGCGCCTCGCTCGCGGACGGCTTCCGCTACGAGGTCATGGCGATGACCGGCTTCGTCGACACCCCGATCTTCGCCTTGCAGGAGTACACCTTCGACCAGCCGGGCCGCGCGACCGGCTGGGCGGCGGAACGAGCCCTGGCACAGCATCCGGCCTTCGCCGCCGATGCCGACCCGCTGCTGTTCACGGGCGAGATGATGTACCGCTGGATGTTCGAGGAGATCAACGCGCTCCGGCCGTTCGCGGCCGCCGCCGACCTGCTCGCCGCCGCCGGCGACCGGCCACCCCTGTACGACCATGCCCGCCTCGCCGCCAACGAGGTACCGGTCATCGCCGCCGTCTATTCCGACGACACGTATGTCCCCGCTGACCTGCAACTACGCACCGCCGAGCAGGTGGGGAACACGCGTGTCTGGCTCACGGGCGAATACCAGCATGACGGCCTGCGGGTCTCGGACGGGCGGGTGCTGGCCCGGTTGATGGACATGGCCGCCGGCCGAGCCTGACACCCCGAGACATCGCGGCCGTCAGGCGCTGAACGTCGCCTGCTGGCGCCCAGAGCGTCAGGTTTCGGCGCTGAGCGCCGCCTTGGTGAGGTCGGCCTGTCGCCTGATCTGCCCCATGATGACCGGGTTCACCCCCTTGGCCGCGAAGGTGGCGACCATCTGGTCCATCACCGCGTTCGCCCGGTCCAGGTCCCCCTGCCGCGCCTCGGCCCTGGCCAGCCGCCGCATCACCATGTTCAGGGTGATGTTGTCGATGCTCGCCGCGCGGACGACGCGTACGAGCTGCTCGACCCCCTGCTTGGGGTCCGGCGGGCGGACCCGCAGCCGCTTGTCCGCCGTCAGCGCCTTGAACCCGCGCTCGGCGTTGAGCCCCTTGACCATCCGGGCGTAGACGGACAATGGGTGGCCGGAGTACCGGTCGATCATCTCGTCCAGCGCCGCGTTGCCCGCGCGCAGCGCCGGCGAGTCGGAGCCGAGCAGGGAGAACAGCTTGCCCTGCTCCTCGCCCAGCATCAGCTCGGCCACCCGGTGGTCGTCGCCGGTGACCGGGACACGCACCCTGACCAGGCAGGCGGGGGAGACGACGCGGGAGCCGTCGGCGGCGGCGTACTGGGCGCGGACCTGGTAGTCGCCGGGCTCTTGGAAGTAGTGGCCGTCGCGGCCGTGCCCGACGTACGCGCTGCGGTACATCGCCGGGTTGCCCGCGTCCAGCCGGATCTCCGGCGAGGCGTCCACGCAGTGCCGCATCATCGGCCGGTACAACACGGTCCTGCCGCCCGGCTGCGTGATCGACACCTGGGTGAACTCCGTGTCGGGATGCAGGTGCCCGTGCGTCGTACGAGCCCCGCCCGCGCAGGACAGCTTGAGCTCGACCACGACCGGCTCGCCCAGCTCGAACGACTCCTTGGCGCGCAACTCCAGCCGCAGCCCCGATGAGTCCTCGGCCGGCTGCTCGAACGGCTCGATCTCGGCCGCCCCGACGCCGAACGCGTTCGCGCCCATGACCACGTCACGGTGGAAGCCGTGCCGCAGGTGCACCAGCTCGGGGTCGGTGAACTGGAACGGGAACGCCGCCCAGTAGGCGGGCTCGCCGCCAGGGGAGTAGTTCTGTACGTAGTTCATCCAGGACAGGTCGCCGAAGCCGCCGTCGGGGCCGAGGGGCTGGGGCGGGGTGGCGAGGTTTTTCTGCCAGGAGTGCAGCAGGTTGAAGGCATGCCCCAACTCATGCACATAAGTCCGTAACTGCGCCCGCTGCGCCTCCGGCGTCGTTCCCTTGATGGCGTCGTAGAACACCGCCGAGCCCTGCCGCTGGTGGGCGTCGTTGTAGTCGAACATGATCCCCCGGTAGCCGCCCACGTGCTTGCTCGCCACCAGCAGCCACAACCGCCAGGCCGGCGCGTCCCCGAACGCGCTGAACTGCTGCGTCATCGCGTGATGCAGCTCCGCGTCGTCCCACGCCAGGTCCGCGCCCGACCCGTCCACCGGGATCACCCCCGGCTCGGTCAGGGTCACCTCGACGCCCGCCTCCGCGTACGCCGCCCGCACGTCCAGCTCCCTGGCCGCCGAGCCGCCGGGCCCCGGCAGCGACCCCGTGTGGTACGACACGAACGGCACCGTTCCCACCACGGAGTCCTGCTCCAGCGTCACACCGCGAAAATACGGCGAGACGAAGCCCACCCGGTAGGTACGCCCAGCCACCACGGCGGTCCCCGACCCGTCGGCGATCGTGACGCTCACGTCCGTCACCGCCGTCTCGGCCGTGAAGACCCCGCGCCCCAGGATCCGCGTCCCGTCGGCCCCGGCCCGCACGGACGGCGCCTCGACCACGAACGAGCCCATGTAGGAGGCGCCCGTGAACAGGTCGCCGCTCACCCGCCCGGTCGGCCGGGCCCCGTCGACGTCGACCCGGAGCGCCAGCCGCGAATCGCCGTCCTGTCCCTCGTACGAGCCGCTGATCATGGGAGGAGTCATACCCGGAGACTTCCCCCACCGGGGGTGCCTGTCAACGACCTCCGCGAACTTGCAATGCCCCGAGGAGCTCCTCCGACGCCCTGGTGATCGTCTCGACGGCCCGGTCGAACGCCTCCGCGTTGTGCGCGGCCGGCGCGCGGAACCCGGAGATCTTCCTGACGTACTGCAACGCGGCCGCGCGCACGTCGTCCTCGGTCACGCTCTCGGTGTACGGGGGCCGCAGCGTCTTGATGCTTCTACACATGTCCTAAAGGTAATAGCCGATGCGCCGGCTTATCTCCCGCGCGCCCTCGGCCAGCAGTTCGCCCACCTCGGGCAGCCGCTGCCGCGTCAGCCGGTAGGACGGCCCCGAGGCGCTCACCGCGGCCGTCACCGACCCGTCGTTGCCCCTGATCGGCGCGGCCACCGCGGTCAGCCCCACTTCCAGCTCCTCCACGGTGGTGGCCCAGCCGCGCTCCCTGATCTCGTCGAGCCCCAGCCCGGCCTCGGTCGTGATCGTCCGTGGCGTGTAGCGTTCCAGCTCCGCGGGCAGCGGCAGGGCGCCGAAGGCCAGCAGCACCTTGCCGCTGGAGGTGGCGTGCGCCGGGGTGCCCTGACCGACCCAGTTGTGCCCGCTGATCGCCGAGGGGCCGCGTACCTGGGTGATGTTGACCGCGTCGCCGGCCTGCGGCACCGCGACGTTGACGGTCTCGCCGATCTCCCCGGCCAGCCGCCTGCACACCTCGCTGCTCTCCCGCGCCAGATCGAGCTGGGCCGTGGCCGCGCCGGCCAGGCGCACCACGCCGAACCCGAGCCGGTAGCGCCCCCGATCACCGCTCTGTTCCACCAGCCGGCCCTGTTCCAGCGCCGCCAGCAGCCGGGAAGCTGTGGATTTGTGTACGTCGAGTTCGGTCGCTAGATCCGTCACCCGGGTCGCGCCCTCACGCGCGAGGATCTCCAGGATGGCAATGGCCCGATCTACTGACTGCACCGTGGCGCTGTTGCTCATACCGCAACAGCATACGTCGTTAGGTTTTCGACCCAGGAGCGTCGTCAGGTATCGGTGCCAGCTCGTTGCCGAAATCGAGGGCGATCTTACGCAGTCCCTCGGCCAGGTCGTCGCGGTCCAGCGCGTCGATCCGCTCGGCGGGACCCGACACCGACATCGCCGCCGTCACCCGCCGGCCGTCCCACACGGGCACGGCCAGGCAGTGCACCCCGAGCTCCTCCTCGCCCAGGTCCATGGCGTAACCGCGGCCCTTGACGAGGTCGAGCTCGGTGAGCATGGCCACCATGTCGGTGATCGTGTTGGGGGTGCGGCGGGGCATGCCGGTCCGTTCGAACACGGCCACCGCGTCGGCGGCCGGGCGATCGGCCAGCAGCACCTTGCCCACGGCCGTACTGTGCGGCAGCACCCGCCTGCCGACCTCGGCGAACATGCGCAGCCTGCGCGGCGAAGGCACCTGCGCCACGTAGACGACGAAGTCGCCTTCGAGCACGGCCAGGTTGGCGGTCTCGCCGGACAGCTCGACCATCTTGGTGAGGTACGGCTGCGCCCACACGCCCACCATGCTCTCCGCGATCCCGCCCAGGCGCACGAGACCGCCGCCCAGGGCGTAGCGCCGGTCGGATTCCTGGCGTACGTATCCGCGCGCGAGCAGGGTCCGCAGCAGCCGGTGGATGGTGCCGTACGGCAGCCCTGTCCTGGCCGCGATCTCCGACAGCCCGGCCCCGCCACCGTGCGCGGCCAGGGCTTCCAGCACGTCGAGTGCCCGCTCGACGGACTGGACGCTCACAACGGGACCCCGCGCAGCGAGGCGTCGAGCACCTCGGCGGTGTGCGCCACCCTGATGTCCGCGCCGGCCCGCCGCATGGCGGCGGCGATCTGCATGGTGCAGCCGGGGTTGGCCGAGACCAGCAGCTCCGCGCCGGTCGTGCCGACCTGCTTGGCCTTCCTGTCGCCGAGGTCGCGCGCGGCCTCGGGCTGCAGCAGGTTGTACGTGCCCGCCGACCCGCAGCAGATGGCCGACTCGGGGATCTCCCGCAGCTCCAGCTCGGGGATGCCGCTCAGCAGCGCGCGCGGCTGTGCGCGCACGCCCTGGGCGTGGGCCAGGTGGCAGGCGTCGTGGTAGGCGACGGTGACCGGCATGGGGTGCCGCGTGGCCACGGGACCGAGCTCGGCCAGGAACTCCGACAGGTCCTTCACCTTGAACCCGGGCTCGGCGCCGAGCAACTCGCCGTATTCCTTCATGGTGGAGCCGCAGCCGGCCGCGTTCACCACGACGGTGTCGACCCCGGCCTTCATGAACGCCCTGGCCGTGCGGCGGGCCAGCCGCCTGGCCTGGTCGTCGCGCCCGGAGTGCACGCTGAGCGCCCCGCAGCAGCCCTGCGAGCGCGGGATCACCACGTCACAGCCCTCCAGCGCGAGCACGCGGGCGGTGGCCGCGTTCACCTGCGGGAAGAACTCACCCTGCACGCAACCGGTGAGCATGCCCACCACGGCCCGGCGCTCGCCCCTGGCCCTGACGACGCGCGGCATCCGCGGCCGGTGCTCCACGCCCGGCGCCAGCGCGGCCATGGCGCCGAGACTCGGATGCACCCGGGTGAGGAACGGCGCCATCCGCCGGGCCAGCCACATCGTCGGCCGCAGCAGCCGCAGCCTGCGCGGGTAGGGGAACAGGCTGAACACGATGCCGCGTACGGCCCGCTCCCGCGGCTCGCGTACGTGCTCCCGCTCCACCACGACCCTGGTCTGCTCGATCAGCTTGTCGTACTGCACGCCGGACGGGCACGCCGTGACACAGGCCATGCAGCCCAGGCAGGCGTCGAGGTGCCCGGCCATCTCCGGGGTGATCGGAGTGCCCTCGACGTGCTGCTGCATCAGGTTGATCCGCCCGCGCGGCGAGTCCATTTCCTCGCCCCACAGGGCATAAGTCGGACATGTCGGCAGGCAGAACCCGCAGTGCACACAGTCGTTGATCAGTTTCGGATCGATCATCAGATCCCTCCCACGAACCGTCCGGGAGACATCCTGCGCCCGGGATCGAAGCGTTCCTTGACCCGCCGCATCAGCGGCAGCCCGCTCACCTGCCCCCACCGGTCGATGCTTTCGTACGGCGCGGACAGCACGCTCACCCGCCCGCCTGCGGCCTCCACCCGTTCGCGGAGCTCCGTCACGACGGCGGCCAGCTCGCTCTCGCCGGTCGCGTCCGAGTCCAGCAGCACCCGTCCTGAGACGGGTGAGCCGCGCAGCGCCATGCCGGTCGCGGCCGCCGCGTCGAGCACGGCCCGCGTCCCCGAGGCCGGGAACCGCAGCTCCACCAGCAAGTCGTCCCGCAGGATCAGCCCCCACCACGAGGGCCGCACGTCGCCGATGGTCCCGCCGCCGGTCAGCTCGCGCAACGCCTGCGCCCTGGGCTCGGCCGCCGACCCCTCGACCAGCGCGGCCAGCGTCACCGGCCCGCCGGGACCCGGCCAGTCCACCTCGACCGCGCTCGGCTCGGCCTGCGACGCGGCCAGCGCCGCCGCGATCCCGGGCACCTGGGCGCGATCGAGCTCCGTCGTCAGCCAGCGCCGCGCGGCCGGCAGCGGATGCAGCCGGAACGTGGCCTCCGCGATGACGCCGAGGGTGCCGTACGAGCCGGTGAAGAGCTTGCCGAGGTCGTAGCCCGCGACGTTCTTGACGACCTTGCCGCCCGACCTGGCGACGGTGCCGTCGGGCAGCACGACGGTGACGCCGATCAGCAGGTCCCGCGCGGCGCCGTAGCGGAACGCGCGCGGCCCGGGCAGCGCGGCGGCCAGGGTGCCGCCGACGGTCGTGTTCTCGGTGAACGGCACGTCGAGCGCCAGCTCCTGCCCCTTCTCCGCCAGCGCGGCCGCCAGGGCGTCCATCGTCACCCCGGCCTCGGCGCGTACCACGAGGTCGCCGGCCGCGTGCTCAAGGAGCGTGTTCATGCAGCACATGTCGAGCAGCACGTCGCAGCGCTCCGGCGGGCGGCCCCAGTGCAGCTTCGTACCGCCGCCCGCGGGAACGACCGCCAGGTCGTCCTCCGCGCACGCCCGCAGCACGGCCGCGACCTCCTCGACCGTCTCCGGCAGCGCCACCCAGCGGGGCTGCACCCCGCTCACGGCGTCGTCCGCGTCCGCCTGCCTGACCGTCACGCCCTGCCACGCCGGCGCCATCAGAACTGCTCCGCCTTCCCTGACTCGACCAGCGGGTGGACGCCCTTGCGCACGCCCGGCACCTCGCCGCACAGCCGCGGCGTGGGGAACACCTTGCCCGGGTTGGACAGGCCCCGGGGGTCGAACGCGCACCGGACGAGCTGCATGGTGTCCAGGTCGTCCGCGCCGAACATCCTCGTCATGTAACGCGACTTGTCCACCCCGACCCCGTGCTCGCCCGTGATCGAGCCGCCGTGTTCGATGCACAGGTCCAGGATCGCGCCGGAGACCACCTCGGCCCGCTCGCCCGCCCCCGGCTCGGCGTCGTCGAACAGCACCAGCGGGTGCAGGTTGCCGTCGCCCGCGTGGAAGACGTTCGCCACCCTGATGCCGTGCTCCGCGGAGAGCCGGTCGATGGCGGCCAGCACCGCGGGCAGCGAGGTGCGCGGCACGACGCCGTCCTGCACGATGTACGCGGGACTGATGCGCCCGACGGCCGCGAACGCCGACTTGCGCCCCTTCCAGATCGCCGCCCGCTCCGCCGCGTCGGCCGCCACCCGCAGCTCGAACGCGCTCGAGCAGATCTCTTCGAGCTGCGCGAACTGCCGCTCCACCTCCGCCGCCGGGCCGTCCAGCTCCACGATGAGCACGGCTCCCGCGCCCTCGGGGTAGGAGCAGGCCACCGCCGCCTCGGCCGCCTCGATGGACAGGGCGTCCATCATCTCGATCGCGGCCGGCACGATGCCCGCGCCGATGATCGCCGAGACTGCCTCGCCGCCCTGCTCGATGCTCTCGAACGCGGCCAGCACCGTGGTCACGGCCTCGGGCGCGCGGCTCAGGCGTACCGTGATCTTGGTGGCGATGCCCAGCGTGCCCTCCGAGCCGATGAACGCGCCCAGCAGGTCGTAACCCGGGTCCATGCGGTCGAGCGTGACCAGGTCGCCGTCCGGGGTGACGATCTCGCAGGCCTCGACGTGGTTGACGGTGAAGCCGTACTTGAGGCAGTGGGCGCCGCCGGAGTTCTCCGCGACGTTGCCGCCGATGGAGCAGACCTGCTGGCTGGAGGGGTCGGGCGCGTAGTAGTAGCCCTGGCCGCGTACCGCCTCGGTGATGGCCAGGTTGGTGACCCCCGGCTCCACCACGGCCCTGCGGCCGGGCAGGTCGATCTCCAGGATCGCGCGCATCTTGGCGGTGACGATGAGCACGCCGTCCTCGCGCGGCAGCGCGCCGCCCGACAGGCCCGTGCCCGAGCCCCTGGCGACGAAGGGCACGCCGAAGTCGTTGCAGAGGCGTACTACGCGGGCGACCTGCTCGGCCGTGTCGGGGAGCACGACCACGCCGGGGGTCGCCCGGTGGTAGGTGAGGCCGTCGCACTCGTACGTGCGCAGGCGTACCGGATCGGTGATCACCGAGTCATGGGGCAGCAGCGAGCGCAGAGCCGCTGTCAGCGTTTCTAGCACCGATCCCCCTTTGTGTGGTCGTTATGGCATTTGAGCATAGGCGGGCAGCGTGAGGAACTCGGCGAAATCATCGTCCAGCGCCACTTCCTTGAACAGTGCCGTCGCCTGCTCGAACAGCTTCTCGTCGTATCCCGGCTCGCCGGCGATCTTGTCCAGCTCCTCCGCGATGATCCGCTCCACCAGCTCCTTCGTCACCTGCGCGCCGGTGTCGGCGAGCGTGATGTCGTTGTGGATCCACTGCCAGACCTGCGAGCGCGAGATCTCGGCCGTGGCGGCGTCCTCCATGAGGTTGTGGATGGCCGCGGCGCCCTGCCCGCCCATCCAGGAGGCCAGGTAGCGCAGCCCGACGTCCACGTTGGCGCGCAGCCCGGCCTCGGTGATGTCGCCGGGCGTCTCGGAGACGGCCAGCAGCTCGGCGGCAGTCACGCTGACGTCCTCGCGCAGCCGGTCGAGCTGATTGGGTCGCGATCCGAGCACCCCGTCGAACACCTCGCGGCAGACCGGCACCAGGTCAGGGTGGGCCACCCAGGACCCGTCGAACCCGTCGCCCGACTCGCGCGTCTTGTCCGCCCGCACCTTCTCGAGCGCGACCGCGTTCACCTCGGGGTCGCGCCGCGACGGGATGAACGCCGCCATCCCGCCGATGGCGTGCGCGCCGCGCTTGTGACACGTACGCACCAGCAACTCGGTGTACGCCCGCATGAACGGCGCCGTCATCGTGACCGAGTTACGCTCAGGCAGCAGGAACTCGCGGCCCCTGGTGCGAAACTTCTTGATCACGCTGAACAGGTAGTCCCAGCGGCCCGCGTTGAGCCCCGCCGAGTGGTCGCGCAGCTCGTACAGGATCTCCTCCATCTCGAACGCCGCCGGGTACGTCTCGATGAGCACGGTCGCCCGGATGGTGCCGTAGGGGATGCCGAGGAGCTCCTGAGCCCTGGTGAACACGTCGTTCCAGAGCCGAGCCTCCAGGTAGGACTCGATCTTGGGCAGGTAGAAGTACGGGCCCTTGCCCTTGTCGATCTGCCGCTTGGCACAGTGGAAGAAGTAGAGCCCGAAGTCGAACAGCGCCCCCGTCACCGGCGCGCCGTCCACCGTGGCGTGCTTCTCGTCCAGGTGCCAGCCGCGCGGCCGCACCACGACCGTGGCCAGCTCCGCGTCGGGCCCGAGCGTGTAGGACTTGCCGCCTGCCTCGAAGTCGATCGTGCGGTCGAGCGCGTCGCGCAGGTTGATGTGGCCGCTCACGCAGTTTTCCCAGAGCGGGGAGTTGGCGTCCTCGAAGTCGGCCAGCCACACCCTGGCGCCGGAGTTGAGCGCGTTGATGGTCATCTTCTTGTCGACGGGACCGGTGATCTCGACCCGGCGGTCCTCCAGACCGGGCGCCGGGGGAGCGACCTGCCAGTCGGCCTGCCTGATCTGCTTGGTCTCGGGCAGGAAGTCCAGGGTGCCGCCGGCCGACAGCTCGGCCTGCCGCGTCTGGCGGGCCTTGAGCAGCTCCAGCCGCCTGGCGCCGAACTCGCGCTGGAGGGTCGCCACGAAATCGAGCGCCTCCGGCGTGAGTATCTCGTCGAACCGGTTGAGCATCGGGCCGGTGATCTCCATGGGACCCCTCTTCCTTTTCCGAGGTGTGGAAAACCAGTTCTGGATTATGGAATTCAACCTACTCTTGTGCTGGTTCAGGGGTCAAAGCTGGGGTTCCCCCAGGGGGTGTTCCGGGGCATCCCCGATACGTGCGCGGGCCCGGCGAGGAGAGGATCTGGGGCATGAAGAAAATCGCGATCGCGGGCGGGCTGCTGGCCTCCGCCGTGCTGCTCACCGGTTGCGGGCTCGCGCAGATCGCCGGCCCCTCCCACCAGGACACCGTCTCCTACCAGGTGACGGACAAGGTCGCCAAGCTGCGGGTGGACGGCCACGCGGGCGACACCGTGGTGACGGAGACCGACGGCACGGCCATCCGCGTCGTGGAGACCCTTCGCTGGCACGGCGACGACAAGCCCAAGGCGGAGCACAAGGTCGAGGGCGACGCGTTGATCGTGACGTACGACTGCCCGTCGGACTGGGGCAGCTGCGGCGTCGACTACAAGATAGAGATCCCCAAGGGGCTCCCCGTCGACCTCGACAGCGGCTCGGGCGACATCACGCTCAGGGACCTGACCGGGGACATCGAGGTGTTCGTCGGCTCCGGCGACGTGGACGCCGCCGGCCTGACGGGCAAGAAGGTGTCGGCCGAGGCCGGGTCGGGAAACGTGGAGCTCGTGTACACCTCCGCGCCCGACGACGCGAAGGTGGAGGTCGGGTCGGGTGACGTGGTGCTCAAGGTGCCCGACGTCGCCTATGACGTGTCGACCGACACGGGAGCCGGCGACGCGGAGGTCACCGTCAAGACCGACGGGTCGTCCCCGCACAAGATCTCCCTGGCCTCGGGATCCGGCGACCTCAGCGTGTTGCCTGGATAACCAGGTGTTGGCACGGGGGATGTCGTGCCACCATCGGGGAAGACACTGAGGTGTCCAGACGTTCCCTAATAGAGATGACACGTATGCACGAAAACACCGCGCTCGACGAGTTCGAGACCGGCGACATGGACCTCGAGGAGCGCCAGGCGCTGCGCCGCGTGGCGGGCCTTTCCACCGAACTCCAGGACGTCTCCGAAGTCGAGTACCGGCAGTTGCGGCTCGAGCGGGTCGTCCTGGTCGGCGTCTGGACCTCCGGCACGGCGGCCGACGCCGAGAACTCCCTGCTGGAGCTGAAGCTGCTGGCTGAGACGGCGGGCTCCCAGGTGCTCGACGGCCTGGTCCAGCGCCGGCAGAAGCCCGACCCGGCCACCTACATCGGCTCGGGCAAGGCCCTTGAGCTGCGCGACGTGGTCGAGTCGACCGGCGCGGACACCGTGATCTGCGACGGCGAGCTGGCTCCTGGCCAGCTCCGTCAGCTGGAGGAGACGGTCAAGGTCAAGGTGATCGACCGCACCGCGCTGATCCTCGACATCTTCGCCCAGCACGCCAAGAGCCGCGAGGGCAAGGCCCAGGTCGAGCTGGCGCAGCTCCAATACCTCCTGCCCCGCCTGCGCGGCTGGGGTGGCAACCTGTCCAGGCAGGTCGGCGGCCGGGCCGCCGGCGGCGTCGGCATCGGCGGCCGCGGCCCCGGTGAGACCAAGATCGAGCTGGACCGCCGCCGCATCCGCGAGCGGATGGCCAAACTGCGCCGCCAGATCGGCGGCATGTCCACCTCCCGCGACACCATGCGCTACCAGCGCCAGCGGCGCGAGGTCCCGGCCGTGGCCATCGCCGGCTACACCAACGCCGGCAAGTCCTCGCTGCTCAACCGCGTCACCGGTGCGGGCGTGCTGGTGGAGGACGCGCTGTTCGCCACCCTCGACCCGACCGTGCGCCGGGCGCGCACGCCGGAAGGCAGGCTGTTCACGATCGCCGACACCGTCGGGTTCGTCCGTCACCTTCCGCACCAGCTCGTGGAGGCGTTCCGCTCCACGCTGGAGGAGGTCGCGGACGCCGACCTGATCCTGCACGTGGTCGACGGCTCGCACCCCGATCCCGAGGGGCAGCTGGCGGCCGTGCGCGAGGTCTTCGCCGACATCGAGGGCGCCTCCGACGTACGCGAGATCGTGGTGATCAACAAGGCCGACATGGCCGACCAGGACGTGATCGACCGCATCACCCGGCGTGAGCAGGACACCATCGTGGTGTCCGCGCGGACCGGCAAGGGCGTTCCCGAGTTGATGGCGCTCATCGAGCGGGAGCTGCCGAGGCTGGATCACGAGGTCCACCTGCTGGTTCCGTACGATCGGGGCGACCTGATCTCGCGGGCGCACAAGGAGGCCGAAGTGATCTCCGTGGACCACGTCGAGGACGGCACGATCCTGCACGCCCGCGTGCTGCCCAGCCTGTTCCAGGAGCTGGAGCGGGCCGGCAAGCCGGTCGAACGCGTCTTCTGACCCACAGGTCGGACGCGCCTTCTGGCCCATACCGCCCAGATGGTTGGGCAGCTCTTGCTACAAAGCGCACAGAGCTGCCCAAAAGCGGCAGTGGTCGCCGAACCCTGGGATTGCTAGGATGGCCAGACCTAACGTTGGTCTGCTTTTTGGGTTCGGGTTCTGGTTTCGGATGATGACTCTTCGTGTCGAAGTCGTCAACGGGGGCCGTGGGGACGAGTTGGGGTTGCGTGACGCTTGGGATCGGTGGTCTTTCTTCCGAATAACCCTGTACAGCTGCCCGACATGTGAAATAACGTAACTGAACTGAAATCGCCGGATCATGATTCCGGCGATACGGTCACCGCACAACATATTGCGGATGAGAGCAGGAGACCCCCCATGTCGTCCGGACCCGGAGCGGACTCAGTGGGCGCGGCACAGGCCGTGCGCTGGGCGTTGTGCTCGCGTGGGGGCTCGTGCGGGGCGGTGATGCGGTGACCGTTCGACTCCTGACCAATATCGGGCGTCTCTGGACCGGCAACGAGGTCCTCAGCAACGCCGCCATCCTCGTGCACAACGACCGCATCGCGTGGGTCGGGCGAGCCCCCGACCTGCCGCAGAGCGTGCCCGGAGTCGTCGACGACATCGTCGACGTCGACCACGTCGAAAACCTCGGCGGCGCGCTCGTCACGCCCGGTCTCATCGACGCCCACACGCATCCCGTCTACGCCGGCAACCGCTACGCCGAGCTGGCCATCCGCACCGGCGGCTCCAGCGCCGCCTCGATCACCGCGGCGGGCGGCGGCGTGGGCTCCACCGTCACCGTGACCCGCGGCACCGACCCGTGGACGCTCTGCAACGGCGTGCGCGAGCGGCTGCGCGGCTGGCTGCTCAGCGGCACCACCACGGTCGAGGCCAAGACCGGCTACCACCTCACCCGCGACGGCGAGCTCGCCGACGTGCGGCTCCTGCGCGAGCTGGAGAAGGAGCCGATGATGCCGCGGGTGCACGTCACGTTCCTGGCCGCGCACGTGGTCCCGCCCGAATACTTCGGCCGCCAGCGCGAATACGTCGAGGCCGTGGGCGCCTGGTGCGGCGACGCGGCCGCGGCGGGCGCCGACAGCGTCGACGTCTACTGCGACGAGGGCCACTTCACCACCGAGGAATCCCGCTGGGTCCTCGCCTCCGGCCGCAACGTCGGCCTGCTGCCACGCATCCACGCCGGCCAGTACAGCCGCCGCGGGGCCGTCCAGCTGGCCGCAGAGCTCGGCTGCGCCTCCGCCGACGGCCTGCACCACATGTCCGACGAGGACATCGCCATCATGTCCCGCTACGGCGTGCCCGCCGTCGTCTGCCCCGCCACCGCGCTCCAGCGCGGCCACCTCCCGCCGGTCCGCCAGATGATCAAGCACGGCGTGCAGATCGCGCTCGGCAGCGACCACAACCCCGGCTACTGCGGCATCACCTCGATGGCGCTGGTGATCGCGATGGCGGTGTCGGCGTTCGGGATGAGCGTCAACGACGCGCTGCGCGCAGCCACGCTCGGCGGCGCGACCGTCCTCGGCGCCCCTGACCGCGGCGTGCTGGCGCCGGGCCGGCTGGCGGACATCGTGCAGTGGGACGCGGACCACGAGGGCGCCTTCGCCTGGTCCTTCGGCCTCAAGCCGCGCCGGGTGTGGCGGGGTGGGACGCCCGTCCAGTAGTTGATCTCGGGGCATGCCCTTGGTCGCGGTCGTCACGGATTCCAGCGCCTATCTGCCTCGGGTGGCGGGTGTCACGGTCGTACCGCTGTTTTGCGTGGCTCAAGGGGTCTTGATATGAGTTGAGCGGCCTTTGCGTGACCTCGCGTCTCCCCTGTCACGGCATCCGTGTACGGCCATGAGACGTCTCTCCGGCCCCTTATCCACATGACCAACGTGTGGCGCCTCGACTGTCCACAGAACGCCGCTCGGGCCCATTGCAGCGGTCCCTGAGGGCCTACCTTCGCTGGCGTGCGTACCCCTGACCCGACGGCAGAGCGCGCCATAGCCGAGTCCCGGCTACGGTCGATCATCGCCCCTGCCCGCCGACCCCCTCGGCACGCTCAGCGCGACGGTGAGCGTGGCGACGCCTGGGCAGGACACGCCGTCACCGCAGCCGCCTCCCCAGCAGGGCACGCCGTCACCGGATCCGCCTCCCGGGCAGAGCACGCCGTCACGGGAGCCGCCTCCCGCGCAGGACACACCGTCGCCGCAGCCGCCTCCAGGGCGGAAGGCTCCTGGACCGACGGATCCACGAACGCCGCCCAACCTTCCAGAAAAGTCCCCTCTGCCTCGGTGCCGCCCACCTTCCAGGCGTTCCGCGAAGCCGTCGCCACCCAGGCGCCGGCTCTTGACCCAGGCAGGCCGGGCCTGCGGGTGCTGCTCGCACTGGGCGCCCTCGCCATAGTCGTCGCGGCGTTCGTCGTCTGGCGATCCCAGCCCTCGCCGGAGCCGTTGCCACCCCCCACCCCGATCACACCGTCGACCCCGTCTCCCACCGCCAAGGTGACCGTCCACGTCGCCGGCAAGATCCGTAAGCCGGGCGTCTACCTGCTCCCGTCAGGCGCGCGGGTCACGGACGCGGTGACGGCGGCCGGAGGGGTGAGCCGGGGCACCTCCACCGGATCGCTCAACCTGGCCAGACGGCTGATCGACGGCGAGCAGATCGTGGTCGGCGCGGCCCAGGGCGCGGCAGCGCCCGGTTCACCCGTTACCGACCCGGCCGGCGCCGTTCTCGACCTCAATTCCGCCACGAACGACCAACTCGAAGAGCTTCCGGGTGTGGGGGAGGTCCTCGCGGCCCGCATCGCCGAATTCCGCGACAGTCACGGCGGATTCACCGCCGTGGAGCAACTCAGGGAAGTGAGCGGGATCGGCGATAAAAAGTTCGAAGAGATCAAGCCAAAGGTCCGCGTCTGACATGCCCAGCTCACGCCCAGGGGCACCCCGCAGGGAACGCATAACCCTGGACCCCAGCGAACGCGAACGCGCCTGGCCCCTCATCCTCCCAGCGGTAGCGGCCTGGACCTGCGCCCTGGCCCTGCTCGGCTGCTCCGCGCCCGTAGGCATGACCGTCGCTGCATCGACAGCCCTGACCGCCTCGGCCCTGGCATGGCACACCCGTTCCCGAACTCCTCAAACCGCTGGCCCATCATCGAGCCAGACCGTCTGGCGCTCGCCATTCAGCCAGGCAACGTGGCGCTGGCGGTTGCCGTTCGTGGGGCAGGTCGCGCGGCGCGCCGGGTCAGGAACATCGGGGCCGGCCGCCTCGCGTATGAGATCACCGTCGACCACCACCGCCTGGCGCAACATCGTGATTGCCACCCTCATCAGCGCGACGGCGGCATCGGCATCGGTCGCCTTCCGAGTTCAGGCACTCACCACGGGACCGGTATCCGAGCTGGCCGCGAAGGGCGCGTCCATCACCGCCGAGATCGCGCTGACAGACGACCCCAGACGCAGACCGAACGGAGGCGGCTATTTCAACCAGGAGAGCTACGTGATCCCGGCCACCCTCACAATCATCCAAACCCGTACCGGTCGGCAAGCGGTCAACGTGCCCATCACGGTTTTCTCCAACGGCCGGGTCTGGGGCACGCTCCTCCCCAGCCAGCACCTTCAAGTCACCGGCCGCCTGGCGCAACCGACCCCCGGCGAACTGGTAGCGGCCATTCTGCTGGTCCGGGGCCCACCACGAGTCCTGACGCCCCCATCCCAGCTCCAGACAGCAGCAGGCGCCCTCCGATCCGGCCTGCGAACCGCCGCCGACATCCTCCCCGCGGACCAACGTGGCCTCCTCCCGGGCCTGGTGGTCGGCGACGTCTCCCGCATGGATCCGCAGGTGGCATCCGACCTCAGGGAAGCCGGCCTGAACCACCTGACGGCGGTGAGCGGCGCGAATCTGGCGATTGTCGCAGGCGCGGCACTCGCCATCTCCCGCGTGGTGGGCCTGCCCCTCCCCGCGAGAGCGATCTTCGCCGCCATCGCGATGCTCGCGTTCGCCGTGGTGGCCCGCCCTTCCCCGAGCGTCCTGCGAGCCCTCCTCATGGGCCTGGTGGCCGCTGTCGCTCTCGGCACAGGCCGCGCGAGGGACGGTATGGCCGCTCTGTCCGCGACAGTTCTTCTGCTGGTTCTCTTCGCCCCCGAACTGGCCCGCTCGTACGGCTTCGCCCTGTCCGTCGCGGCCACCGCCGGCATCCTCACCCTGGCCCCACGCTGGCGCGACCGCCTCTCAACCCACAAAGCCACCGATCCCTCCACCACCTCCGGTAGGGAGCAGTCCGGCGGGATGCGGGGCTACCGGATGCCTCGATGGTTGGCCGAGGCGGTGGCTGTGCCGGCGGCGGCGCAGGTGGCCGTGACACCGGTTCTGGTGTTGATGTCGGCGCAGCTCACACCCGTGGCGGTGCTCGCCAACCTACTCGTGGCTCCAGCGGTGGCCCCCGCGACCCTCCTGGGCTTCACGGCCGCCCTGATCGCACCCCTGTGGCTGGATGGTGCGAAACTCCTGCTCATCCCGGCCGGCTATGCGGTCGGCTGGATCATCACGGTCGCCCGCTGGGCGGCGAACCTGCCCTTCGCCACCTTGCCATGGCCCAGCGGTCTCCTGGGGCTCGGCCTGCTCGCCGTCACGGTGGCCATCGCCGTTCTGATCCTGCGCCGCCGCGCGTGGCGGGCGATCACGCTGACGGTGGCCGGCGCCGCCTTGGTGGCGGTACTCGTGGTACGCCCCATCGCCGCGCCGTGGCCGCCCGAAGGCTGGCTGATGGTGATGTGCGACGTAGGCCAGGGCGACGGACTCATCATCGCGGCAGGCCCAGGCCGAGGCGTGGTGGTCGACACAGGACCGGATCCGGTCGCCATGGACAGATGCCTGCGCAGGGTGGGTGTCGATGACGTGCCGCTGCTCGTTCTCACTCACCCGCATGCCGATCACGTGGACGGCCTTCCGGGTGTTCTCAGGGATCGGCGCGTCGGCGCGGCGGTGGTCAGTCGGCAGCAGGCGGGCGTACGCACCTCGGCCAGCCTGGCGCAACGCCGGATCCCCGAATGGACGGTGGCGCCGGGGACCCGATGGCGGTTCGGCCCGTCGGAGGTGACCGTGCTCGCGCCCGACCCCACCCTGGGCGAGAGGCACGGGCAGGGCGAGGGCAGCGCGATCAACAACTCCAGCGTGGTGCTCCACGTACGCTGGCGTCCCGGCTCAGCCCTGCTCGGCGGGGACCTGGAAACGGAGGCCCAGGACGACCTGCTGCGCCGGATGGCCGTACGGGCGGACGTTCTCAAAACCCCGCACCACGGATCTAACAGGCAGTCCCCGGCCTTTCTGGGGTCCTTGGGCGCACGAGCGGCGTTGATCAGCGTGGGAGCCGACAACGACTACGGTCATCCGGCCCCGTCCACACTCGCTCTCCTGCGCCGACTCGGCGCCACCACCTACCGCACCGACCAGTCAGGTGACCTCGCCGTCGTGGAGAAGGACGGAGGGCTGGCAGTGGTTGCGCGCGGCCCGTAGCGCCGGAGGTTCGGGAGGCGTTCGCGCTCAGAGCCCTGTGGGAGCTCAGCCGCCTTCACGGCAGCACGATGCCTCGCTGACAGCTCGAGCCCGTGCGGATATGGCGTCATCGCGGGATCACATGGCTCTACGCCAGTCGCACGACGCGGACGAACCGTGTCGGCTTCCGGCCGGTGTTGACGTAGACGTAGCGTCGGTCGCTCGCCAGGCGTGCCGATCCGCCGGCCTTCACGTTTACCGGCCGCGTCCCTTCGACCTCCAGGGTGAGCGTGCCGTCGATGACGTAGAACAGCTCTTCGGAGCCCGCGGGGTCGGGTTGGGCGTCGTAGCGGTCGCCCGGCTGCAGCGTCCAGTCCCACAGCTCGGCGGCGGGGTGGTGCCGGGTGGCGACCTGCAGTGCCGCGCGGCTGCCTGCGGTGGAGGACCACACGCCGGCCGCGGCGCCGGGAGCGTTGACCACGATCGGGTCCGGCCGGCTGTCTCGGGTCAGCGAGGCGAAGTCCGTCCCGAAGGCGCGGGCGATCTTGTCCACGGTCACCAGGCTGGGGTTGGCCTGGCCCTGCTCGATGAGCGTGAGCATGCGGCGGCTCAGTCCCGTGGCGTCGGCGAGCTGCTGGACGGTCAGCCCGGCGCCCTTGCGACGTCGGCGTACCTCCTCGCCCAGCCGTGCGAGGAACTCGGCGGTCGGCCCGCTGGTGACGTCCTCGTCGGCCACGTCCGTCCTCCCTGGTTACCACCAACAGAAATGCGCACTATATTGCTCATTATGGGTATTCCAATGATAGTCGATGCGAGCGGTCCCGTACTGTCGGAGGCAGCCGTCCAGGCCCTGGTGCGTGAGGCGTTCGCACAGCTGGCGGCGGGCCGCGCGGTCCAGCCGCAGCAGGTCGTGACCGATCTGCCCGACGGCGGCGACGTGATCGCCTACCAGGCGGTCCTCGCCGACGCGGGGGTCTACGCCGTGAAGGTCTCCCCCTATCTCCCGCAGCCGCAGGGCAAGGCGATCGTCACGGCTTGGACGCTGCTGCTGTCGACCCGCACCGGGCAGCCGCTGCTGCTCGCGGACGCCGGCCGCCTCACCACCGAGCGCACCGCCGCCACCACCGCGCTGGCCATCGACCTGCTCTCGCGCTCTGACGCCCGCTCGCTGGCGGTCGTCGGCCTTGGTCCGGTCGGCCGCGCCCACCTGCGCCACGCCCGTGCGGTGCGCGCCTTCGACGACGTGCGCCTCTACTCGCGCACCGCTACTGAGGCAGACCTCGATGGCCTCGCCGGGCTCGGCGAGGTGAGGCTCGCCGGCACCGCGGACGAGGCCGCCGAGGGTGCCGACGTGGTGCTGCTGTGCACCTCGGCGGCTGCTCCCGTCATCGACGTGCGACGCCTGTCGCCCGGCACCCTGGTCACCTCGATCTCGACCAACGCGCCCATGGCGCACGAGATCGACCCAGCCGCCCTGCCCGATCTCGACGTGTACGCCGACCACGCGCCGGGCGCCTACGCCGCCGCCGGTGACATGCGCATCGCCACCGCCGAGCACGGCTTCACCCTCCAGGCCATCCGCGGCGACCTGGCCGGCCTCGTGTCCGGCTCGGCGCCCGCCCCCACCGGCGACAAACCGGTGTTCTTCCGCTCCGTCGGGCTCGGCATCGAGGATGCCGCCGTCGCCCTGGCCGTCCTGGAGACTCTGTCGTGAAGATCGCCCCGTTCGGCGTCGAGCAGTGGATGAACGAGTACGAGACCCGCTGCACCCACAACCTCGCCGAGACCTGCGTGGAGTCGCTCACCGTCGCCCAGCTGCTCGACCTGGCCGGTCACGGCGACTCGCTGCTGCGACAGTTGCTGCCCCTGAAGCTGACCTACGGCGCCATCGAGGGCAGCGACCGCCTGCGCTCGGCCGTCGCCGCCCTCTACGACCGTCAGGCCGCCGGCAACGTCATGATCGCCCACGGCGCCGTCGGCGCCAACCACCTCGTGCACCTGACGCTGGTGGAACCCGGTGACCGCGTGGTGTCGGTGCTGCCGACCTACCAGCAGCACTACTCGATCCCCGAGTCCATCGGCGCCGACGTGCGCCTCCTTCGCCTGCGCGAGGAGAACGCCTGGCTGCCCGACCTGGAGGAGCTGGCCGCGCTGGTCGACGGCGGCGCGAAACTCGTCGCCATCAACAATCCCAACAACCCGACCGGCTCACTGATGGACCGCGCCTTCCTGGAGCAGGTCGTGCGCATCTGCGACCACGCCGGCGCCTGGCTGCTGTGCGACGAGGTGTACCGCGGCATCGACCAGGCAGACCCAGGCACCACCGTCTCGGTGGCCGATCTGTACGAGCGCGGCATCAGCACCGGGTCGATGTCCAAGGCGTTCTCCCTGGCGGGCCTTCGCCTGGGCTGGGTCGTGGGCCCCACCCTGCTCATCCACGAGCTGAGCGTCCACCGCGACTACAACACCATCAGTGTCGGCATGGTGGACGACCTGCTCGCCTCTGTCGCGCTGGAAAGCGCCCCTGCCATCCTCGACCGCAACCGCGCACTCACCCGCGCCAACCTCGCCACGCTGTCCGACTGGGTTGAGGCCCAGCCCCAGATCAGCTGGGTCAAGCCTCAGGGCGGCACCACCGCGCTGCTGCGGCACGACATGCCCATGACCTCCCGCCAGCTGTGCGTCCGCCTGATCGAAGAGACCGGCGTCATGCTCACACCGGGCAGCGCCATGAGCATGGAGGGCTATCTGCGCATCGGCTACGCCAACAACCCGGCCGTGCTGGCGGACGGCCTGCCGCTCCTCGGAGGATTCCTCGACAACGCGTGACCGAGACAACCAGTCAGTACGTGGACAGCAGGTCGCGCAGCACCCGGGCTCCGAACCGCAGCGCCGACACCGGCACCCGCTCGTCCACGCCGTGGAACATGGCCGCGAAGTCGAGCTCCGGCGGCAGCCGCAGCGGGACGAAGCCGTAGCCCCGGATGCCCAGCCGGTCGAAGGTCCTGTTGTCGGTGCCCGCCGACAGGCTGTACGGCACCACCCGCGCCGCCGGGTCCTCGGCCCGCAGCGCCGCCAGCATGGCCTCGACCAGCGGCGTGTCGAAGGGCGCCTCGACGGCCTCCTCGACGTCGATGAACTCCCGCCGCACCGAGGGCCCGGCCAGCCGGTCGATCGTCTCCAGGAAGTCGTCGCGCAGCCCCGGCAGGAACCGGCCGTCCACCTCGGCGACGGCCAGTTCCGGCACCACGTTGGTGGCGTACCCGGCCTGGAACCTGGTCGGGTTGGCGACGTGCACCAGGCTCGCCCCGACGAAGCGGGCCACCGGCCCGAGCCGGGCCAGCACGGAGTCGAGGTCGTCCTCGTCGAAGGGAACGCCGCAGGCGTCGCAGATCTCGGCGAGCATGCGGCGGGTGGTCGGGGTCAGCCGCCGCGGCCACGGGTGGGAGCCGATCCTGGCGACCGCCGCGGCCAGCTCGGTCAGCGCGTTGTCGGGATGCAGCATGGAGGCGTGCCCGGCCCGCCCGCTGGCCGTCAGCCTGAGCCAGGCCAGCCCCTTCTGCGCCGTCTCGACGAGGTAGAGCCGCAGGCCGGGGGCCGGCTCGACCGAGTAGCCGCCGACCTCGCTGATCGACTCGGCGCAGCCTTCGAACAGCTCGGGCCGCTTGGTGACGAGGTGGCGGGCGCCGAGGTCGCCGCCGGTCTCCTCGTCGGCCAGCCAGGCGAAGACGAGGTCGCGGCGGGGCCGCAGCCCCGAGCGGACGACGGCCGCCATCATCGCGGCCATGTGCTTCATGTCCACCGCGCCTCGGCCCCACACGCAGTCGTCGGCGATCTCGCCGGAGAACGGCGGCACCGTCCACTCGCGCGGGTCGGCGGGCACCACGTCGAGGTGCCCGTGCACGAGCAGGCCGGGCAGCGAGGAGTCGCTCCCCGGCACGCGCAGCACGACGTTTCCGCGGCGCGGCGCCGTCTCGATGTAAAGGGGGTCGAGCCCGGCCTCGGTCAGCCAGGTCATGACCAGCTCGGCGGCCTCCCGCTCGCCCGGGCCCGGGTTGCTGGTGTCCACGCGGATGAGCTCGGCGCACATCCGCACGGCATCGTCCTCGTAGCGAGCCGGGGTCATACGGGCCTCCTGGTGAGACGGCCGTCCTTGAGCAGGTGGCCGCGCTTGTAGGCGTGTGTGATGAAGGACATGTCCACGTCGTTGACCTCGTCGAGCCCGCCGATGAACTTGGTGGCCAGCTCGTACAGGTCGCTCTCGTGCGTGAGGCACACCTCGACGAGCAGGTCGTGGGCCCCGGCGATGGCCGCGCAGTAGCGGACGCCAGGATGGCCGGCCAGCGCCCTGCCGACCTTGTCCATGCCGGCCGGCCGTACCTCCAGGCCGAGCTGGGCCTCGACCTGGAGGCCGAGCAGCGCGGGCTCGACCTCGGCCCGCAGGTGAACGAGGCGGCGTTCGAGCAGCCAGCCCACCTTGCGGGCGGCGGTCGGCACGGACGTGCCCAGCTCCTCGGCGATCTGGGTGTAGCTCATCCGGCCGTCGCGTACGAGCAGGTCGGCCACCGCCTGCTCGGCCGGCCCGAGCGCCACGTGAGCGGGCAACTCGGCCAGCGTCGGCACCGCGCACGCCCGCAGCGCCTCGACCTCGCCCGCGTCGAGCAGCGGCGCGTGCCAGTCGGCGACCGTGGTGAACGCGCGCAGCACCACCTCCGACTCGGTGGCCCGCACTCCCGGCATGCCGGGCAGCTCGCGGGTGAGGATCTCGTGCAGCCGCTGGAGCGGGTCGGGCCCGTAGACGATCAGCTCGCACCACACGTCGGTGGCCCCCGTCACGGCGAACACGCTCCGCACGTCGGCCCGCGCGGCCAGCGCCGCGGCGGTGTCGTCCACGCTGCCAGGGTCGGTGACCACGCGCAGGTGAACGGGTTTGCCGATACCAGAGCGGAGATCGTCGAGGATCGCGGTGATCCGGATCGCGCCGTCGGCGAGCAGCCGCTGCAACCGCCGCGACACCGTGCGCTCGTGCTCGCCCATCGCGCGGGCGAGGTCGCCCCACGACGCGCGGGGCGCCACCTGCAGCGCCGCGGCCAGGCGGCGATCAAGCTCATCCAACATGTCTGAATCTTATAGCCAACCTTCCGCTATGACGGTTTTGTTAAAGACTTCGGCTGATGCTTGCCGAAATTTAATGACGAGGAGCAAACTGCGTGACATGGTACTTGCGTCCCCCCTGCGCAGCCGGGTCCGCCAGCTGTCCGCCACCTCGATCGGCAACGCCATCGAGTGGTACGACTGGCTCACCTACGCGTTCCTCAGCACATACTTCGCCGACCAGGTGATTCCCGCTTCCAGTCACGCGGCCTCGCTGCTCGGCACGTTCGCCGTGTTCGCGGTCGGCTTCGTCATGCGCCCGGTCGGGGGGCTGGTCATCGGACTGATCTCCGACAGGCACGGCAGGCGCGCGGCCATGACGCTGACCATTGTGCTCATGGGCATCGGGCAGCTCATGATGGTCGTGCTGCCCACGTACGAGCAGGCCGGCCTGCTGGCGCCCATCCTGCTCCTGGTCTCCAGGCTGGTCCAGGGCTTCTCCGTCGGCGGCGAGTTCGCGGTGTCGTCGGTGTTCCTGGTCGAGTCGGCCACCCCCGGGCGGCGCGGCCTCTATTCCAGCATGAGCTACTTCAGCTCCAACCTCGGGCAGCTGCTCGCGTCCGGCATCGCCGCGCTGTTCAGCAACCTGCTGTCCAAGCCCGACATGCTGAGCTGGGGCTGGCGCATGCCGTTCCTGATCGGCGCCGTCGCCTGCCTGAGCGGTCTGTGGATCAGGAGCGGCACGCACGAGACGTACGCGCTGGCCGAGGCCATCAAGGAGGGCCGGGCCGAGCGGCCGCGCATGTGGGACTTCCTGCGCCACCACCCCCGCGAATCGCTGCTGGTGGTCGGCATGACGATCGGCGCCACGGTGAGCTTCTACACCTGGTCGGTCTACCTGCCCAGTTACGCCGAGACGACGGCCGGCACCGACCCGGCCGAGGCGCTGCCGGCCACCACGATCGCGCTGGCCTTCTTCACCGTGATCCAGCCGCTCGGCGGACTGCTGTCGGACCGCATTGGCAGGAAGCCGATGCTGGTGGTGTTCGGCATCGGGTTCACCCTGCTCACCGTGCCGCTGCTGTCCCTCGTGGACAAGTCGTTCTGGAGCCTGCTCTGGATCTCGTGCGCGGCCATGCTGCTCCTGACCTGCTACACCGCGGTCTGCTCGGCGGTCATGGCCGAGCTGTTCCCCGCCAAGGTGCGCACCGCGGGCCTCGGCATGCCGTACTCCACGACCGTGGCCCTGTTCGGCGGCACCGCGCCGTACGTCGCCACGGCGTTCATCGACGCCGGGCACACCGTGCTGTTCGGCTGGTACGCGACCGTGCTCATGCTGATCTCCACGGTGGTGTACATCAGGATGCGGGAGACCAAGGACGTCGTCGTCGAGGTCGCCGGAGCCGAGGCGTGAGCGGGATCCGGCAGGTACGCCCGCCCTCCGGCGACGACCTCGACCGCGCCTGGGCGGCGGTCGGCGGGCGGCTCGCCCCCACGCCGCTGGTGCCCACCGCGCTCGCGCCCGGCGCGCTGCTGAAGCTGGAGTCGTTCCAGCCGACCGGCTCGTTCAAGGTGCGGGGTGCGATCGCCGCGCTGTCCGCACTCCCGGCCGGAGTGGCGGCCGTCACGGCGAGCGCCGGCAACCACGCGCTCGGCATGGCTCACGCCGCGAAGGCGACCGGCAGGAAGGTCACCGTGGTCGTCGCTGAGACGGCGTCGCCCGCCAAGGTCTCGGCGCTGCGGCGCTTCCCGGTCGAGCTGGTCAGGCACGGCCCCGACTTCGACGCGGCCGAGGCGCACGCGCTGGAGTTGGCCGGTCGCGACCTGGTCTACGTGTCGGCCTACAACGACACGCACGTGATCGCCGGTCAGGCGACCATCGGCCGCGAACTGGACTCCCAGGCCGCCGGCCCGCTCACCGTGGTGTGCGGGGTCGGCGGCGGCGGGCTGGCGGCCGGGCTCGGCCTGTGGGCCGAGCGGCGCGGGGACGTCCGGGTGGTGGGGGTCGAGGCCGCGGCCTCCCGCGGGGTCTCCGCGTCGGTCGCGGCCGGGCACGTGGTGACCGTCACGGTCGGCGAGACCATCGCCGACGGCCTGAGCGGGAACATCGAGCCCGGTTGCGTCACCCCGTCGCTGATCAGCGGCCGGGTTCGGCTCGCCTCGGTCACCGAGCCAGAGACACGCGAGGCCATGCGGTGGCTGTTCACCCGGCACGGGCTGGTCGCCGAAGGCGCCGGAGCCGTGGGCGTGGCGGCCGTGCTGGCCGGAAAGGTGGAGAAGACCGTGGGCAGGCTCGTGGTCGTGCTCAGCGGGCGCAACATCGCGCCCGCGGCATACGCGGAGGCCGTCGCGTGAGGGTGCTGAAGGAAGAGGAGGTGCGGGCCCTGGTCGGCCCCCGGCTCGCACTGGCCATGACCAAGGAGGCCCTGGTGGCGCAGGCCGCGGGGGCGGTGTCCCAGCCCGACCCGTGGCACCTTGAGCTCCCCGAGGCCCGGGGCGAGGTGCACATCAAGGGGGCCCACCTCCACGGTGCCACCCACTTCGCGGCCAAGCTGGCGACGGGCTTCTACGCCAACGCCGCCAAGGGCCTGCCGGTCAGCTCCGGCCTGAGCGTGATCGCCAACGCGGAGACCGGGTTCCCCGAGGTGATCGCCCTCGACAACGGCTACCTGACCGAGCTGCGCACGGGTGCGGCGGGCGCCGCCGCGACCGAGGCCCTGTCACGCCCCGACGCGGCCGTGGTCGCGGTGATCGGCCCGGGTGCCCAGGCCCGCTACCAGCTTCGCGCGCTACTGGAGGTGCGCGAGCTCGTGGAGCTGCGCGTCCACGGGCGCGACCCGGAGCGGACGGCCGCGTTCGCCGAGGAGATGCGCGCGCTGCACGGCTGGAAGGTGGTCGTCGCGCCGAGCGCCGAGGCCGCCGTACGGGGAGCCGACGTCGTCCACACCGTCACGCCGTCGCGCGAGCCCGTGATCTCCGGAGCCTGGCTGTCGCCGGGCACCCACGTCACGGCGGTCGGCGCGGACATGGCCGGTAAGCGCGAGCTGGACGCGGCGGTGCTGGAGCGGGCGGACGTGGTCGCGGCCGACGACGTGCGGCAGTGCCGGGCGATCGGCGAGCTGCAGTACGCCCCGCGGCGGCCCGCCGTCGCGCTGGGTGACGTCATCGCGGGCCGGGTACCAGGCCGCACGTCGCCCGGCCAGATCACCGTGGCCGACCTGACCGGGCTCGGAGCCGAGGACGCGGCCGTCGGCACCGCGCTGGCCCGCGCCCTGTGATCCGCCGGGCGTGCTGGAAAGGATCACGGTGGTGTGGTTCCGTCGAGTACCAGGTTGTCGGTGGCGCATGGCATGCTGCCTGATGTGGCGGGAACCGATCCAGCACTTGTGACCTTGGTCCTCGGCGATGAGGAATTGCTGGCCGAGCGGGCGGTGAGTGGCGTCGTCGCGGCGGCGCGGGGCGCCGATCCGACTGTTGAGGTGCATGACCTCATGGGGAGCAAGGTGACGGTCGGGGAGTTGACGCAGCTGACCTCGCCGTCGCTCTTCGGAGATCGGTCCGTGGTGGTGATCCGGTCGGCGCAGGACCTGGTCAAGGACGTGATCGCCGAAATCGTGACCTATGCCAAGCAACCTTCCGAGGACACCGTGCTCGTGCTGGTCCACCCCGGTGGGGTGAAGGGGAAGGCGCTGGTCGACGGGGTGAAGAAGGCCGGTGCCAAGGTGGTGACCATCAACAAGGTCACCAAGGCCGGGGAACGGCTCGACTTCGTCAAGGGAGAGATCAAGCGGGCTGGGCGCAATATCTCCGGTGACGCCGCGCAGGCGTTGCTGGACGCGGTCGGCACCGATCTGCGGGAGCTGGCGGCGGCGTGTAGTCAGCTGGTGTTCGACACGGAGGACAAGACGATCAGTGCTGCCGCCGTGGCGCGCTACCACAAGGGGCAGGCGGCGGTCACGGGGTTCAACGTGGCGGACTCGGCAGTCGAGGGGCGGCTCGCGGAGGCGCTGGAGCAGTTGCGCTGGGCTCTCGGCACCGGGGTCGCTCCTGTGCTGCTGGTGAGCGCCCTGGCTGGTGGGCTGCGATCGCTGGCCAAGGTCGGCAGCGCCCCACGCAACCTTCGGGGCGGGCAACTGGCCGGTCATGTCGGCATGCCGCCGTGGAAGGTGGATCGGGTGAAACGGCAGCTGAACGGCTGGGGGCCGGAAGGGCTGTCGAGGGCGATCCAGGCTGTGGCGAGCGCGGACGAGCAGGTCAAGGGCGGGGGAGCCGACCCGGCGTACGCACTGGAACACACGGTGCAGGTCATCGTGGCCAGCCGCACGGGACGGTAGCAGTCCCCAGACCCAGGATCCTTTGGGCGTGGGTCACCTGATACGGCTGTCAGCGGGTGGATTCGGCGCGCATCAGGAGGCGTTTGAGCAGGCCGTCCAAGGTCTCCTGGTCTTCTGGGCCGAGGGCGTTGACCATGTTCGCCTCGACCTCACTCCGGATCGTCATGGCCTCCATCCACAGGTCGTGTCCCTTGGAGGTGACCTCCACGTCAACCCGCCGGCGGTCCTCCGTGCTTCGTACCCGCCGTACGAGCCCAGATCTCTCCAGCGTGTCGAGCCGTCCGGTGATCCCGGCCGGTGACAGCAGCAGGTCCGTGGCGAGTTCGGAAGGCGTCGCCGCGCCGCCGCGCGCCACCAGCCGGTGCAGCGTCTCGTACTCGAAGTCCTGCATCCCCACCTCCGCCAGAGCCACCTCCTTCGCGTGGCTCAGGTGCTTGACCAGCAACTGCATGCGCGACACAACCGCCTCCACCCGCTCGTCGAAGGGTGCCTTGCCGCGCCAGCGGGCCAGATGACGATCGACCGAGTCCTCCATTCCAGGGATCATACGCCAGCGAGTATTTTGTTGACGAAACATTAGCTGGCGAAATACTCTCCCCAACCATGATGAACCGGCTTCTGATCGGGCGATGCCTGTCCGCGCTGGCTACGGCCCTCATCCCGACGACCCTGACCCTGGCGGTCCTGCGGGCCACGGGGTCGGGCGAGGCGCTCGGCATCGTGCTGGCCAGTGAGATGATCCCGCTGCTGCTGTTCCTGCCGGTCGGCGGCGTGCTGGCCGACCGGCTCAGGCCCGAACGGCTTGCGCTGCTCGCCGACCTGACCCGATGCCTGGCGCAGGCCGCCATCGCCACCGAACTCCTCCTCGGCGTGCACCGCCTCCTCGACCTGGCCCTCTTGTCGGCCGTGACGGGGGCGGCCATCGCGTTCGGCAGCCCTGCGGTGCCGAGGCTGGTGGCCGCGGTGGTGCCGGGCCGTGACAGGCTACGAATGAACGCCCGGATCGGCGTGGCGACAAGCCTGTCCGCGGTGGCCGCCCCGGCACTCGCCGGTACGATCACCGTGGCCGCCGCCCCCGGCTGGGCGGCGGCCCTCACAGCGGCACTCTTCGCCTGCTCGGCCCTCACCCTCGGCGGCCTCCGCACATACGGCCACTCCAAGACCGCCGCCAGAACCGTCGGAGCCACCGAACCCACCGCCGGAGTCGCCGGCGTCGTCGGATCGGCCGGAGCCGCTGGGGGCGTCGACACCGTTCCCGGGGTTGCCGTGGAAGTCTCCGGCCGGGCGTCCGCGGTCGCCTCCTTCAAGAGGGACCTGTCTGATGGATGGCGGGAGATCAGGGACCGTCCCTGGTTCCTGGCCTGTGTCCTGGGGCATGGCGTGTGGCACTTCGTGGCTGGTCTGTTCCTCACCCTTGGGCCCGTAACGGCGGTGCAGCATCTGGGCGGCGAGACGAGCTGGATGATGATCGTGCAGAGCGGCACGGTGGGCATGCTTCTCGGGGTCTTCGCGGCCCCGCGGCTCCCGATTCGCCGGCCGCTGGCCGTGGTTCAGGCCGGTGCCGCGGCCTACCTGTTGCCCATGGTGGCGCTCGCCGTCGGGGCCCCCGCCTGGGTGACGGCGGGTGCGTACTTCCTGGCGATGTTCGGGCTGGGTCTGCTCAGCCCGTTGTGGGAGACGGTGGTGGCGGAGGAGCTTCCGGAGGCGGCGCTGGGGCGGGTGCGTTCGTTCGACCAGCTGATCTCGTTCGCGTCGCGGCCGTTCGGCCTGGCGGTGGCGGCGCCGCTGGCCGGGGTGATCGGGGTGCCGGCGCTGGCGCTGGCCGGCGGCGTGCTGGCCGCCGTCGCGAACCTGGCCGCCATCCTCCCCGCGACACGGCCGACGGAGAAGGCATCAGGGTAACGCCGGAAGGTCAGGCATCCCGGAGGGTCAGGGCGGCCAGGATGGTCAGGGCAGTGCCGGAGCGGGTCAGGTCAGCGGCGGGAGATCAGGTAGGGCTGGAGAAGGTCAGGTCAGTGCTGAGGACGTCAGGTCAGTGCGGCCTCGTGTACGATGCCGTCGCTGATTTCCAGGACCCGGTCCGCCAGCATGATCAGGCTCGGGTCATGGGTGGCGACCAGCGCCGTGACCCCCTCACTACGCACGAGCGCCCGCAGCAGCTCCATGATCTGCCGCCCCGTCTGCGAGTCCAGTTGCCCGGTCGGCTCGTCGGCGACCAGCAGCCGGGGCCTGTTGGCCAGGGACCGCGCGATCGCCACCCGCTGCCGCTGCCCTCCCGACAGCTCGTACGGCCGCTGGTTCGCATGCTGCTCCAGCCCCACAAGAGCCAGCAGCATGCGTACGCGCTCCTCCCGCTCCGCGGAAGGCGTGCGGAGCAGCCGCATCGGCACCCCCACGTTCTCCGCCGCGGACAGCACGGGGATCAGCCCGAACGACTGGAACACGAACCCCACCACGTCCCGGCGCAGAGCCAGCAGCGCGTCCTCCGACAGCGTCGTGACCTCGTGCCCGGCCACGACCACGCGCCCCGCGTCGGGCCGGTCCAGGCCGCCGATCTGGTTGAGCAGGGTCGTCTTGCCCGACCCGGACCGCCCGCGCACCGCGACCAGCTCCCCGGGCAGCACCGAGAACGACACGTCGCGCAGCGCCGCGACCTCCTTGGGCCCGGTCCGGTACACCTTGCGCAGCCCTTCAACCACAACCAGGGGCGAATCAGTCACCGGACGACTCCTCTCGGGCGGTCACACGCCAAATCAGGCACCGGACGAAAGGCCGAATCAGTCACCGGACGGCTCCTCTCGGGCGGGCCACACGCCGATGTGGTCGGATTCGAGTTCGAGGCGCACCCGCCGCTCCATGGCCAGGGCGCTCATGAAGTCGCGGGGCAGCTGCAACCGCCCCACCCGGTCGAGCACGGCGTACTCCTCGGCGATGATCTGACCCTCTGCATCCGCGCGCCGCAGCGTCTCGCTGCTGGTACGCCCGTCGCGGATGCCGACCGTACGGTCCACCTGCTCCGACACCAGCGGGTCGTGCGTCACGATGACCACGGTCACCTCCAGTTCCCTGTTGGCCTTGCGCAACGCGTCGAACACCTGCTCGGACGTCTCGCTGTCCAGCTCGCCCGTGGGCTCGTCGGCCAGGATGAGTTGCGGGGAGTTCGCCAGCGCGACGGCGATGGCCACGCGCTGCTGCTCACCGCCCGACATTTCCAGAATTTTGCGGCTGGCGCAGTAGCCCACGCCCAGCAACTCCAGCAACTCCACCGCCCGCTCCCGCCGCGCCCGCCCGGAGCCCGCCAGCCGCATCGGCAGCTCGACGTTCTCCCTCGCGGAGAGGTACGGCAGCAGGTTGCGCGCCGTCTGCTGCCAGACGAACCCGACCACGGAACGCCGGTACCGCAGCCGGTCACGAGCGCTCATCGACAGCAGGTCCATGCCCGCCACCCTGGCCACCCCGGCCGTCGGCACGTCCAGCCCGGACAGCACGTTGAGCAGCGTCGACTTGCCCGACCCCGACGCGCCGACGACGGCGACCAGCTCGCCCCTGTCGATCACCAGGTCGAGCCCCTGCAGCGCGACGACCTCGACGCCCTCGGTCTTGTAGATGCGTACCAGGTTGTCGCAGACGATGTGCGCGTCGCCGCCGAACGCGGCCTTCTTCCGCGTTGCCTGGGCTTCCAGCTCGGACAGGGTCGGATTCAAGAGAGATCCCCCACTCGCAGGACGGCGCCGAGGGCGCGGCGGCGGCTGATGGCGGTGTGCGCGTACGCGCCGAGCACGGCGACGGCGGCGAGCCCGGCCGCCAAGGCGCTGGGCGTCACCAGGTCGGTCGAGTAGTCGCCGACGGGCAGGTCGCCGGCGTACGACGACAGGTCCACGCCAGGCCCGAGCACGGCGGGCAGGCCGAGGCCCAGTCCGAGCCCGACCAGCGCGGTGACGACGATCACGGGCAGGACCTCCAGAACGGTCAGCCGCCGCGCCTGCCGGTCGGACAACCCGAGCGTACGCAGGAATGATACGGCCCTGGCCCGGTCGGCGGCCCCGGCCGCCAGCGTCAGGACGACGGCGACCAGCGCGTATCCCGCCAGCGCGACCGTCACCACCAGCAACGTCGAGCGCACGGTGCTGGTGAGCGGGTCGTCCGTGATCGCCGCCAGAGCCCGTGACCGGGACTCCACGGTGGCAGACGGGACGAGTCGCGCCAGGTCTGCGGGTGCGGCGTTCCCCTTGATGAGCAGCGTGTTCACCGCGGGCCTGGTCAGCGTGCTCATGGGCACGACGAGGAACTTGCCGGTGGCGTAGAAGCCGGGCACCGACTCGATCACGCCCCGCGACGGCAGTTTCACCCGCGACTGCCAGCCGATCTCGATCGTCCCGCGTCCCCGCAGTTCGGGGGAGACCAGCGCCCCGTCGGACGACGCGGGCAGGCCGACGGGCGCTCCCTCCATGAGCCGCCGCCACTGCGCCACGTCCACGGCGATGGCGTCGGCCCGCTCGGTGCCGTACCCGATCTGGACGCGGGCGGTCTGCGCGGGCACCACGAGCTCCACGCCGGCGGTCCTGCGGACCCGCTCGACGGCGGCGGCCGGGATCTCGATGTCCGAGGTCATCTTGATCGGTGCCCCCACGCGCTGCCAGGAGGCCACCTGCTGGGTGCCGGCGATCCCATCGGCGATCACCGCCGCGAACACCGACACGCCCAGCGCGGGCAGCAGGATCAGCACCGGCAGCACACTGCCGGACCGCGCCCTGGCCGCCCTGGTCAGTCCCAGGAACGGCACCGCCGCCCGCCCGCGCGCGGTCAGCCGTACGAGCAGCCGCAAGGGGTAGGGGTAGCAGCGCAACGTGACCAGCGCCGCGGCCAGCGTCAGCGCGATCGGCACGAGCAGCAGGAACGGGTCCTGCCCGGCCGAGGCCGACAACCCCCGGGCCCGCAGCAGGTACGCCCCCGCCAGCGCGAGCACGACCACCAGCACCTCCAGCGTGACCCGCCGGGCGGAAGGCCGGGCGGCGGCCACGTCGGCACGCCGTTCGCGCAGCGGCGCCCGATGCGTGACGGCCGGTCGCGCCGTGGCGAACCCGACGGCCACGACCACCACGATCACGGGCCCCGCGGGCACGATCGGCAGCACGGGACCGGGCACGAGGGCGGACAACGCGTACCCGGCGAGAGCCGCGGGCACCACCGCGAGCCCCGCGAGCGCCGCGCCGGCGCCCGCCACCTGCCACAGCGACCCGCCGCGCGCCCGCGCCAGGCCCAGTGTGTGGTCCATCCGCTCGGCCAGCAGTCGCGTGCCCAGCACGATCACGCCGAGCGCCACCGCCAACAGGCCGCCCAGCACCAGGTACATCACGGTCTGCGCGGTGGCCAGCGCGGCGAGGAAGTCGCCGAGCAGCTTGGGCAGCCCGGTCTGCAGGTGGTAGGCACTGGCGCCGCCGGACGACTGGCCGGAAGATTGAATCGCCAGCACCCGGCCGAACTCGGCGACCGCCGCGTCTATGGCCGGCGCGGCCAGCGCGCTCGCCCCCGCGGCGCCGACCGGCAGGACCCAGTTGTAGGACAGGTTGCGCCCCTCGCCGCTGAGCGCGCTCAGCGCCGCTTCGGGGATCAGCGTCGTGATGTGCTTCTCGAAATCCATCTCACCCTGCGGCAGCAGCCGGGTGACGTGCAGCATGTCGGAGTTGTGGCTCCAGTAGCGGTCGTCCGGGTCCTTGGCCGCGAACACGCCTACGATCCGCACGGCGGCGTAGTCGCTCTCGCCGACCATGGTCGTCTGGCCGACCCGCAGGCCCATGTCGCGCAGGGCCTCCTCGACGACGCCCACCTCGAACACGGGGATCGTCTCGCCCTCGTACCGCATGGTGAGCGGCGCGCCGGGCGCGCGGCCGCTGACCCAGTCCACGCGCCGGTCGGCGTCGGACAACCAGCCGAGATTGACGAACGTACGCCCGCCCGTTCCGGTGACCGGCGTGAGCGTCGTCTTGGCGCTCATGTGGCCGCCGGACGCCACCAGGGGCCGCAGCGCCGGGGGCAGGAGCCCGCGCCAGCGGCGGTCGCGGGTGTCGAACTGGGCGCGTTCGCGCAGATCCTCCTGCCACGAGTGCGACTCCACGGTCACGGTCAGGTCTGCCTGCACGGCGGGGGCGTCGCCCAGCGACCGCCGCAGCGCCTCGTCGAACGACGCCTGCATCGCCCTGGGCAGGCCCGCGACGAGCAGGCACGCGACCAGCGTGAGCAGGAAGAGCACGGCGACCGTGCCGAGGTGCGCCCGGGCGAGCAGCGGAATCCTCACTGTTCCTCCCGGAGTCCGAGCCCCCGCCGGCGCACGTTGCGCGCCAGCCCGGCGACGATGGCGAGCAGCACCGCGGCCACCGCCACCAGCATCGCCGCCGTGGCCGCCCACGGGATGTCGAGCACCACGTCCGGCGTGACGGCCGAGGCCTGCCCGGTCAGCACGATGTGCGGCACGACCAGGACACCGACGACCACCGCGAGCCCGGTGCCCGCCGCCAGCGACAACACGATGACGAACGCCTGCTCGATCGCCAGCATCCCGAACACCTGCCTGGAGCTCACCCCGAGCGCCCGCAGGATCGCGAACTCGGTCATCCGCTCCCGCGCCGCGACGGCCGCGTTCACCAGGAACCCGAGCGCCGCGAACACCAGCGCCGCCGCGAACCCGAGCATCAACGCCCCCTGCAGCCCGCTGGCCAGCGGGTCGTCCTGCAACCTGGCCGCCAGCTCGCGCTGGTCGAACGTGGTGACGTCCCACTCGGGCTTGCCCTTGAGCGCGTTCACCGCCGCGCTGCCGTCGCCGGCCAGCCACCACTCCGTGGCAGGCCTGGGCACCTGCGCGGCGGCCAGCTCGTACGCCTGCATCGTCCCCCAGTCGGCGAGCACGGCCGGCTGGCCGGCCGTGGTGGTCGGCATGCTGTCCACCACGGCCACCACCTTGATGTCGAGGACCCTGCGATCGATGCTGGCCCGTCCGATCTGCCCGGCGGACATCTTGAGCGAGGCGGCCAGGTCGGCGGTGAGCACCACGGGCAGCGGTTCCGGCGGGGGCGGCGGCGCGAAGACGCCGACGGCGGGCCACGTACCACTGATCGCCATCGAGATCGGGGGTGCCGCCAGGTCGCGGCCGTCGGCACGGAGGCCGGTCAGGGTCAGGTTCGCGGCGCCGTCGGGCGCGCTCGCGACGAGGCCGCGCAGCGACAGCGGATACGTGATCTTCCCGGTACGCCCGGCCGGCGCCCGCAGATCGACGTCGATCCGATGGTCACCGCGCCTGAGCACGCCCAGCGACAGGTCCCGCCAGACCCCGAGCGCGTCGGAGAGCACCAGCCGCACCTGTGCGTCCGCGTCCACGTCGGCGCGCACGGTGAGCGTGGCGGGCTGCCCGGGAATGTCCAGCTTGCCCGCCTGCGCTCCCACCAGCCCGCGCGACATCTCGGAGAGCGACTGCGCGGACAGATCCGGACGCAGCCGGAACAACTCGCCCAGCTTGCCCGCCTCGACGCCGATCAGCACCGCGTTCTCGCCGCTCACCTCGGTCTGCCCGCGGAACCCGGGGCTGGCCGCGGTGACGCCGGGCAGCGCGGCGAACGCCGTCCCGCGCCCGAACGCCCCCAGCTCGGGACCGTCCGGCGGCCCGGACAGCCGCAGATCGGCCCCGGCCTGGTGGCGGGCCTGGTCGAGCTGCGAGTCCCGCCAGGTGGCCGCGGTCGCCATGGACACGATGCCGATCGCGATCGCCATGGTGAGCAGCAGCGCGGGCCCGGCGTACTTGAGCGGCCGCCTGCTCACCTGCCACGCCCCCAGTGCGGGGGCGAGCGCCGGCCGCCTGGAGGTCAGCCGCTCGGCCAGCCTCGAGATGCGCGGCACCAGCCGCAGTCCCAGCATGCCGCCCGTGAGCAGGGCCAGCGCGGGCCCGGAGATGATGAGCGGGTCGATGCCCAGCTCGCCGGCCGCCGTCGTGGTCACCGGCGCGCCGTAGCGCCGCAACTGCCAGATCGCCAGCCCGGCCACGACCAGCAGCGCCACGTCGGCGCCCGCGCGCTGGACCAGCCCGCGCCCGCCGCCGCGCCCGCGCGCCGACTGCTCCTCCACGTACGTACGCCGCGCCCCTGCCAGTGCCGGCAGCATCAGCAGCACGGCCGCGGCCAGCGCCACGCCGAACGACACGAGGAACGTTCCCAGATCGGCCGCCGGCGCGAGGCGTACCCCCGAGGCCCTGATCCACGGCAGCAGGTTGACCAGCGTGAGCAGCGGCGGCCCGAGGAACGGCGCGATGACCGCGCACGGCACCGCCACCAGCAGCGCCTCCCCACCCGCCAGCGCGGCCAGCCGCACCGTGCCCGCGCCGCGCGACCGCAGCAGCGCCACCTCCATGCGCCGGTGGTCGGCGAGCAGTCGCGCGGTGAGCATCAGCGCGTACGCGGCCAGCAGCAGCAATTGCAGCACCGGGATGAGCATCGTGGAGCGGGCCACCAACGACGCGGTGTCGAGCTGAGTCAGGATCTCGGGCAACCGGGTGGCGGTCACGCAGCTCGCGCAGCCCGCCGCCTTCAGCCGCTCGCCCACCTGCCCGATCGCGCCCGCCAGCGGGCGCAACTGCTCCGGCGTCAGCGCGCTCAGGTCGGGCACGGCGGTCCAGGTGGCGTTCACGCTGGTCGCGAAGCGCGCCACGAACGTCTCGCGCGCCACCATCAGCGGCCCGTACGTCGTGAACTCGCCGCGCTCCACGCCCCTGCTGAGCAGTTGCTCGCCGGCCCAGCGCTCACCGAACGGGTCGTTGAGCTGGAACACCCCGACGATGCGGACCCGGACCGGGCGCGGGTCGAGCCGGCCTCGGGTGGTGAACTCCTGGCCGGCCGCGAATCCGGTCGCCGAGGCGGCCGACAACGAGATCGCGGCCTCCACTGTGTCCCGGCCGGCCTTCGGCCACGTGCCGGCGACCAGCCTGGCGTGCCGGTCGAGCCCGTCGTAGCCGCCGAACCTGAGCAGCTCAGGCCGCTCCCGGCGCTCCTGGCCCGGCATGACGAAGGAGTCCGAGCGGAAGCTGGTGGTGACGGCGGGCGGTTCGCCGTACGCCCTGCCGAGTTCGGCGCGTACCGCCTGGTCGTACCTGGGGAAGGTGTCCGCCGTCACGGGGGCGCTGATGGTGGCCGCGGTCTGGCGATAGGAGGCCGTCTCCATCGTCCTGCGTACGCCCGCGTCGGCGATGGAGGAGGCGTACATGGTCAGCGTGACGAGCGTGGTGGTGGCCAGCAGGATCGACCCGAACGCGGCCAGGAGGAGCAGCGGCTCGCTAAACGCCCGTTTGACGACCAACGGCCCCCGCATGCGTCCCCCTTCGCCCGCTTAGAGCACCTTCGTCCAGGTGTCGGAGCGCAAGCAAGACGATCTCAGCAACGGTGACTCACCCGGTATGACGATGTGATATCGAAACCGTGACACAGCGAGGGAGCGCCGACCGCCGTAGGTCGTGCTGCCGTCAGCCCGGCCGTAAGGTCAGCCGACGGCCGTGACGGTGGGGGAGGGGCGTCGCGGCGTCAGGTCGAACATCCCGGCGAGCAGGTCGTGGCTGTGGCGGCGGGCCGCGGGGTCGGCGATCAGGTCCTGGACCATCAACTCGTCGGCGCCGCTCTCCTCGAGCATCCGCTCCAGCGTGGCGCGCACGTCGCCGGGCCCGCCGGCGACGAACCTGGGCCACCGGCCGTCCACGATCGCCGTCGGCTCCTGCAGTTGGGAGTCGGTCATCTCGCGCGCGGCTCGTCCGGCGGCGGCACGGTGACGTCTCCGGCGGCGCGGCCGCGCGACCCAGGCGGGCGTTGTAGCCCTTCGCGGAGCCCGCCAGATGGCGGCCCTCGGCGGCCGTGTCGCCGACGGTGACGTTGACCGCGAGCATCGCGCGCGGTCGCTCGAGGCCGAACCCCTGAGGCCGGAAGCTCTCGCGGTAGTGGCGCAGTGCCGGCGCCGCGCCCGTGGGGTTGATGAACCCGGCGAACGTGCAGCCGATGCCGAGCCCGGCGGCCAGGCCGGATCCGTTGGGGCTCGACCCGAGGAGCCAGGTCTGTGGGACGCCGGGCACCGTCGTCATCAGGGGGTGACCGGCGAACGGGTCGGGGAACGCGTCGTACAGCCCCGACCTGCCACGAACACAGCAGAACGCCGCACTCCCGGTGTGGAGTGCGGCGTTCTGGGTTGGTCTTACTTGGCGGCCAGGGTCGCGGCCTGCTTGGCGATCGCGGACTTGCGGTTGGCGGCCTGGTTCTTGTGGATGACGCCCTTGCTGACGGCCTTGTCGAGCTGACGGGCGGCGGCCCGCTGCAGCACGATGGCCTCCTGGACGTCGCCCTGCTCGGCGGCCTCGCGGAACTTGCGGACAGCCGTCTTCAGAGACGACTTGACCGCCTTGTTGCGCAGACGAGCCTTCTCGTTCTGCTTGTTGCGCTTGATCTGGGACTTGATGTTCGCCACGAAGAAGCCTCGGTGAAAGTCTGAGTGATGGATGGGCGCGCGGGCTCGAGAGAGGGCGCGCCACACGCAGTTTCACAGGTTACCAATAATTCGGGCGGCTGCTCAAATCAACGCCAGCGCGTCATGTATTCCCGCCAGTCCTCCTCCGTGGCCGCGAAGTCCACGTAGAGGGCCAGCCCGAAGCGCTCGCGGCGGCCGTGGTCCGACAGCGCCAGCCGGGCGCCCTCGGCCGCGGTGGCGACGCTCTCGGCGGCGTCCGACCATGCTATGCCGTGGTCGTGGTAGGCGGGGGCGCCGATGTACAGGGACTTGTCGTCGGGGACCAGGTCCAGGGCCAGTCCGGCCTGCCGGGTCACGTAGCCGCCGTACAGGGACTCGAGCGGGGTGAAGGAGTCGTACGTCATGATCGCCACCTGGTCCACGCGGTCCACGACCTGCTTGAAGTAGCTCTGGGACCAGTACTTGTCGTGGGTCAGGATCACCCTGGCGGCCAGGCGCATCAGCGGGTACGGCTCGATCTGCGGAGTCGAGGTGGACAGCAGACGCGTGTGCTGCCTGGTCCGGTCCAGCAGGTCGAGGAACTCCGTGTCGCCGTCGCCGATCGGCTCGAAGTTGTAGTGGATGCCGTCGTAGCCGGCCTTCATGATGGCGGCGACGCCGGCCAGGACGTTCTCGCGGGACTTGGGGTCGTCGAGGTCGAGGCCGTTGTCGACGCTCTGGCCGAGCCAGGCGGAGATGCGGATGGCGGGGAGGTGCTTCCGCATCCATTTCACGAAATTTCCGGCGTTGGGGTATTTGGCTGGATCTAATCGGCCATCCCACTCGAAGGGGCCGGAGTGGACGTACACGTCCTTGATGCCCGTGGTGCGCAGCCGTACCGCCAACCGCTCGACATCCTGCTCCGTGCGGCGGCCGTCCACCCACATGTGCCCCAGCCAGAGGGCGTCGTTGCCGGTGCTCTTCGCCCAGTCCTCGGGGGCGCCGGTAAACTGAAGGCGGAGCGCGGCGGCGAGGAGGCCGGCCAGCGCCACCACGATGGCCAAGGCAAGCGTGAGCAGGCGCAGGCCGCGGCGGATGACGGTTCGGGAAGTCACCCGGGCATGTCACCATGAAAGACTGCTTGACCTCAACCCTGTCGAAACGGACTTCGGTGCGCACTCAGCCTGGCCAGACCGACCCCGCGTTGATCCGCAACTTCTGCATCATCGCGCACATCGACCACGGCAAGTCAACGCTTGCCGACCGGATGCTGCAGATCACCGGCGTGGTCGACGACCGTTCCATGCGCGCCCAGTATCTCGACAGGATGGACATCGAGCGCGAACGCGGCATCACGATCAAGTCGCAGGCCGTGCGGCTGCCGTGGGACGGCCACGTGCTCAACATGATCGACACCCCCGGGCACGTCGACTTCACCTACGAGGTGTCGAGGTCGCTGCAGGCGTGCGAGGGCGCGATCCTGCTGGTCGACGCGGCCCAGGGCATCGAGGCGCAGACCCTGGCCAACCTCTACCTGGCCATGAACGCCGACCTGCACATCATCCCCGTGCTCAACAAGATCGACCTGCCCGCGGCGCAGCCGGAGAAGTTCGCCGAGGAGCTGGCCGGGCTGATCGGGTGCGACCCGTCCGACGTGCTCAAGGTGTCCGGTAAGACCGGCGTGGGCGTGCGCGAGCTGCTCGACCACGTGGTCCAGACCGTCCCCGCGCCGGTGGGCGACGCCGACGAGGCCGCGCGGGCGCTGATCTTCGACTCCGTCTACGACACCTACCGCGGCGTGATCACGTACGTCCGGGTCATCGACGGGCACCTGGGCAAGCGTGAGCGCATCCTGATGATGTCCACCATGGCCACCCACGAGACGCTGGAGATCGGCGTCATCTCGCCCGAGCCGAAGATCGCCGACCTCGGCCTGGGCGTCGGCGAGGTGGGCTACCTCATCACCGGCGTGAAGGACGTGCGCCAGTCGCGCGTCGGCGACACCGTCACCGCCGCGGCCAAGCCGGCCCAGAAGATGCTGGCCGGTTACGAGCACCCGAAGCCGATGGTGTTCTCCGGGCTCTATCCGATCGACGGCGACGAATATCCGGAGCTGCGCGAGGCGCTCGACAAGTTGCAGCTCAACGACGCCGCGCTGGTCTACGAGCCGGAGACGTCGGCGGCGCTCGGGTTCGGGTTCCGTGTCGGGTTCCTCGGGCTGCTGCACATGGAGATCGTGCGGGAGCGGCTGGAGCGGGAGTTCGGGCTGTCGCTGATCTCGACGGCGCCCAACGTGGTCTACCGCGTGGTCATGGAGGACGGCAAGGAGCTCACCGTGACCAACCCGTCGGAGTTCCCGACGGGCGGCAAGATCGCGCAGGTCTTCGAGCCGGTCACGAAGTCGACGATCCTGGCGCCGTCCGACTTCATCGGCGCGATCATGGAGATCTGCCAGGGCCGGCGCGGGCAGCTGCTCGGCATGGACTACCTGTCGGAGGACCGCGTCGAGATCCGCTACACGCTGCCCCTCGGCGAGATCATCTTCGACTTCTTCGACCAGCTCAAGTCGCGCACCCGCGGCTACGCCTCGCTCGACTACGAGCCGGCGGGCGAGCAGGAGAGCGAGCTGGTCAAGGTCGACATCCTGCTGCAGGGCGAGCCCGTCGACGCCTTCAGCGCCATCGTGCACAAGGACAAGGCCTACACCTACGGCGTCGACATGGCCAAGAAGCTGCGTGAGCTGATCCCGAGGCAGCAGTTCGAGGTGCCCATCCAGGCTGCCATCGGAGCCAGGGTCATCGCCCGCGAGAACATCCGCGCCATCCGCAAGGACGTCCTGGCCAAGTGCTACGGCGGTGACATCTCCCGCAAGCGCAAGCTGCTGGAGAAGCAGAAGGAAGGCAAGAAGCGGATGAAGATGGTCGGCCGGGTCGAGGTGCCCCAGGAGGCCTTCGTCGCCGCGCTGTCCACCGACTCCGGCGCCGAGAAGGCCAAGAAGTAGGCCGTCACAAGCCGAGCGGGCCGGGGTCGCTCGCGAGCTCGCGCCAGCGTGCTCGCGGGTCGTCGAGCAGGCGGCGGGCCCGGAGATCCATTATGCCCGCGACGCCGGTCATCTCGGCCGCCAGCTTGCCGTCCGCACGCCTGAGCTCCTGCCGGTACGCGAACGTCTTGCCCTCTCCGTACTCGAACGCGCACGTCACCTCGACCTCGTCGCCGAGGCGCAACTCGCGGTGGTAGCGGATGGTGGTCTCCAGGACCACGGGCGCGGTCTCCTGCTTCATCAGATCGTCCGGCGACACGCCCGCCGCGCGCAGGCACTCCCAGCGGGCGTGCTCGCCGTACTGGAAATAGACGGTGTTGTTGACGTGGCCCAGCATGTCGATCTCGTAGCCGCGTACGGTGATGCGGGTGGAAAAGGTCATGACCGCTCATTCAACCAGATACGTGATTTTTCCGTCAGATACCGCAGGCCGTCGCCGCCGATCTCCACCCACTCGCCGCGCGCCCAGCCGCCGGTGGTCTGCGGGGCGAACCCGTGCCGCCGGAAGAGCGCCGACGCCTCCTTCTGGGTCAGCCCGCGCCGTCCCCATTCCTCGATGACCTGCGCCGTCCGCTCGTCCTCGTCCGCCCCCGGCTCTCCCAGGGCGTCGGCCAGTTCTTCAAGGCCGCGCGCGATGAGCCGGAGCGAGTTCTGGATCCTGGGAACGTCCATTCTTTGCCTATCAATCGGTAGCGATTGCCTACCGATGCTAGCAAATAGGCTGAGAAACATGGAAGTGGTGCGTACCGCACGATTGGTCCTTTCTCGGGTCACGCCCGATGACCTCCCGGCCGTCCATGAGATTCACTCCGATCCACGTACGAACGTGTACAACCCCGACGGCCCCATCGTCGACCTGGAGTCCAGTCGCGCCATGCTCGACCTCTGGCTGGCCGACTGGGCCGAACGCGGGCTCGGCTACTGGGCCGTGCGGCGAGCGGACGAGCCGGAGGTGCTCGGCTTCGGGGGCCTGCGCCGCGCCGTCATCGGCGGCGACGAGGTGCTGAACCTCTACTACCGCTTCCGCCCGTCGGCGTGGGGCCACGGGTACGCGCTGGAACTCGTCGAGGCGGCTCTGCGGGCCGGCAAGGAGCTCGGGACGGTGGTGGCCGTGATCCGCGACGTCAACGAGCCGTCCCGCAGGGTGGCGGAACGAGCCGGCATGCACAAGGACCGCACGATCTCGTACGGCGGCGTGCCGAGCGACCTGTACGTCGCCTGACCCGCCTTCATGCGGTTCTGGGCTGTTCGGCCGGGGGTGTCGACTCGGTTCGGGCCGGGCGCGAGCGCCACACGAATGCGGCGAGCACCGCCACTCCGGCCACCGCCTGAGCCACCAGGTAGGAGGCCGGATTCCCGGCCCCGGACTGCAGCGCCATCGCGGTGGGCAGGCACCCGAGCACAGCCAGGTCCACACCGGTGGCTGCCCAGGTGGCCACCCCGGTCGGGATGGCGCCGCCGGGGGTGTCGATGACCGGCATCGAGTGGTCGATCGGGCCCCGCCTGGCCATGCGCAGCGCACCGGCGGCCAGCGCCGGCGCCGCCGCCACCCCGAACAGCCACCACACCCCCGGCCCACCGGTGACGAGGGTGACGCCTGTCAGCGCGACGGCCGCCCAGACGCCGCTCACCACAGCGGGCAGGATCGCGCGGGCGGTCAGGGCCGGGCGGTGGCCCACGCCCATCAGACGGGCCAGGGCGGGGTTGTCCCTGTCCCTGCGCGCGCCCGACGTGCTCGCCGTCGCCACGGCCAGCCCGCCCAGGAGGACGGCGGCGCCGAGCGCCACAGAGGTGGCGCCCGCCTGAGCGAACACGGCAGGCAACCCGGCCGTCGCGAGCATGGTCGCCATCCGCCCCGGCCTGCGGGCCAGGCGGCGCCAGTCCTGCCAGGCCAGGGCGAGCGGCGCGGGCAGTGACGGCCACCGCCGGGAGGTCAGCGTCCTGGCCCGCCAGTGGTTGTCCTCGGCTATCCAGGTGAGGGCGCCGGGGTCGAGGCTCGTGGCCGCGCTCGCCAGGTGCCCGGCCCGGGTCGAGGCCGCCACGAGGGTGCGGGCGGGGATCCGGTCGAGCGACGTCCACGCCTGCCGTAGGAGCACGGCGGCGGCGACGGCGGCGCCCGAGACCGCGGCGGTCACCGCGGGCAGGGGCGCGCCCGCGGCGATGGCCAGCACGGTACGGGCCTGCCCGCTCACCGCCACCACGGCCAGCCCCAGCAGGGCGACCATCACGAACGTCAGCCAGAACTGCCACGACTGCGACGCCTGGGCCAGCACCGCCACCGCCATCCCGCCCACGACCACCGAGACGCCCAGCACCAGCGCGCCGAGCACCCGCCACACCAACTGGTCGGGCGCGCCCAGCACCGCCAGGAACGCCAGCCCGAGCACCAGTCCCGCCACCACCGCGACCGTGCCCAGCAGTCGCCCGGTACGCCCGAGCAGCCGCTGCCGGTTCAGCGGCGAGAGCAACAACCAGGAGGCGTCGGCGGCGGGCAACCACACGGGCCCTGCCCCACGGGCCGCGACCAGGAAGCCGCCCAGGCTCAGCGCGATCAACGCCATCCCTGCGCCCATCCGCGTGGGATCGACTGCCCCGGCCAGCCCGCCGAGCATGCCGGCGACCGGGTTGCCGAGCACGGCGGCCAACATCACGAGGGAGAAGACGGTGACGTACCGGTCCAGCACCGTGGACCTGGCCCGGCCGCGGGACCGTACGAAGGCCCGTACCGACCGCACACTCACCTCGGACGCACTCACCTGCCCGCCCCCGCCCCACCGGTAAGCGCCGCCGAGGTCATGATTCCGGCTCCGGGTCTCATGCGGCCACCTCCGACAGTGTTTGAGGTCTGACCGGCGTGGCCGGTTGTGGGTCTCACGCGGCCACTCCCGACGGTGAGATCTGGCGGGCGCGGGCGGCCAGGCGGTCGTCGTGGGTGGCCATGACGACGGTGCCGCCCGCGCTCGCGTAGTCGCCGAGCAGGTCGCCCAGGCGGCCGCGGAAACCGGTGTCCAGGCCGCGTTCAGGCTCGTCGAGCAGCAGCAACGTGCTGGGCCTGAGCAGCGTGGAGGCCAGCGCGAGGCGCTGACGCTGCCCGGTCGACAGGTTGAGCGGCGCCGCGTCGGCCCGCTCCACCAGGGCGAACACCTCCAGTGCCGCCTCAACCGTCATACGGGTCTCCGCGTGTACGGCTCCCATCAACTCCAGGTGCTCGCGCGCGGTGAGCCCCGGATACCAGGCGGGCTCCTCGTTCAGCAGCGCGACCCGCCGCCAGAAGGCGGAGTCGTCGGCCGGCGGCTCACCGAACACCCGCACCACGCCGGAGGTGACGGGCTGCAGCCCGGCCAGGCAGCGCAGGAGGGTGGACTTGCCGGACCCGTTCGGCCCGACCACCGCCACCACCTCGCCAGGGGACACGGTCAACGCCATCCCCCGCAGGACGGGATTGCCGCCGAGCTCCACCGTGAGGTCGGCAACGCTGACGATCGAGGCACACACCGTTCGAGCGTAGCCATTCCGCACACCCACCGCGCGGCCATGATCGTGGCCGCGATCGCAGTCATGATCGCGGTCATGATCGCGCGGCATCGGCTGCGGGCTGCGGGCGGCGGGATCCCCGTGGGCGTAGGGGTTTTTGTCGGTGCCGGCGTCTACCTTCTATTCCCGAACACCTGTGCGACTGGAGGGTGACGTGAGTGCTTCTGAGCGATTCGAGCGGGCCGCGGTGCTGGGGGTTGCCGTGGCTGAGGAGACCCGGCGGCTGCTGCGCCGCCACATGGCTCCTGGTGAGGAGGACGACGACGGCACCGTGCTGGTCGACGTGCCTTACCCCGACGCGGCCGTCGTGACCGCACTGCTGGACGTGGCGGCCGAGTGCTTCGGCGAGCGGGGCGGCTCGGTCGAGGAGACCAGGCAGGCGGCGCTGGAGACGCTCCTGCAGTTGGCCGGGTTCGACGCCGAGTCCCAGCTCAACGCGGGGGCTCCGGGGCCTGGCCCGGGTGGGCGAGGCCGCAGCGATACGCGTAGGTGACGGCCTGAGCCCGGTCACGCAGGCGCGCCTTGGCGAAGAGGTTGTTGATGTGGGTCTTGACGGTCGCCTCCGTGATGTAAAGGCGGGCGGCGATCTCCGCGTTCGACAGGCCGTCGGCGATGAGGGCCAGCACGTCGGCCTCGCGCGAGGTCAGTCCGTCGGGCAGCGACCGCTTGCCCACCGCGCGGGCGGCCGGATCGCCGTCCGTTCGGCGGGGGAGGCCGGGAGCGGCCTCATCGGGCAGACGTCCGGCGCTGGTGGCCTGCCGCCTGTCCTCGCGCCCTGGGGTGCGGCGGACGTCGGGCACAGAGGGGTGCACAGGCGGCTCGGGCTGGGGTGGTGACATGGTGTCGAGGAGGCGGCGTTGCACGGTCGGGTCGAGTTGGGCGTCGCCGCGCATCACCGTGGCGACGGCCCTGGCGATCTCGTCGGAGTCGGCGTCCTTGGTGAGGAAGCCGCGCGCGCCCGCCCTCAGCGCCGCGAAGACGGACTCGTCGTCGGAATACGTGGTGAGCACCACGACCTGGGTGTCCGGGTAAGCCGACCGGATCCGCCCGGTGGCCTCAACGCCGTCCATGCGAGGCATGCGGAGGTCCATGAGCACCACGTCCGGCCGCTGCTCCTCCACCAGCCGGAGCGCCGCCGCGCCGTCGCCCGCCGAGCCCGCCACCTCGATGCCCGGCAGCAGGCCGAGCAGCAGCACCAGGCCCTCGCGCACCACGGCCTGGTCGTCGACCACGATCACCCTCGTCATAACGGGCACCTCCGGGAAGTCTGGGCGAGAGGTCATGACGGCACCTTCAGGTGGACGAGGAAGGCGCCGCCCTGCTCGCCTGCCGAGAGCGTGCCTCCGAGGAGTTCGGCGCGTTCGCGCATGCCCATGAGGCCGTATCCGCCCCCGGCCGAGCCGCCCC
>NZ_JADOGI010000120.1 GCF_015645445.1 Nonomuraea cypriaca
TCGGGTGCACCGACACAGTCAACTCCATCCGCGGCCAGGAGGGAACGACCGCAGACAGCATGATCACGGACAAAGCCCGTCAGATCACACACCCGAACCCGCGTGTCGCGAGTTAACCAGCAGGGTCAGGACTATGCGCGAAGGGTGTTGGGTGGTCACTTACCGGATCGAGGCGTAGTAGGGAGGCCGGTGTGCGACGGGTGGCGAGGATCGCCAGGTACATCTGCGCTGTGCTCGCGGTCGCGTCCGCACTCATGGCCGCCGCGGTGGCGTCCAACCAGATTCTCAACGACGACAAGTGGGTGCTGACCTGGGCAGCGTGGGCGTTCGGCCTCACCCTGCTCGGACTGCTGTTGACGAAGGCATGGGAGCACACCCAGGCTGCTGGCGACCAGAACACGGAGGGCAGGTCCGGTATGCCCTGACGTATGTCGCGCCGTCGGTACCGGCGGCGCGTACGGGCATCGGCGGAGCAGATGGAGACGCTCGGACTGGTCACCCAAGCCGAATACGTGCTGCGTACCCGCCAAGTCTACGTGGACGTCATTCTGCAACCCACGCCGGTCGTCGAGACCACTGCTGACTGCGGCGTCGGCGGTGCCGGGAGCGGAGCTGTCCCGACCAGCGTGCTAAGCGCGCCGACCGGCGAATCATCTGTCGATGAGGAACGGGCCGTGGGGCAACGGACCCAGCTGGGGCCGCTGCTCGCCGAGCGCCGTGTGCTGGCGGTGCTGGGTGCTGCAGGCTCAGGCAAGACCACCCTCGCCCGCTACACCGCGCTGGAGTTGGCTGAGCGTGAGTGGCGGCCGTGGCGACGCCGTTTCTGGCGCAGGCGGCCCTTACCGGTCCTGCTGTACCTGCGCGACCACGCCGAGGTGATCCTCCACTCCACTCCCGACGGCTCGACGTCCGGACTGGAGCACGCAGCAGCCACGGCACGGTTCCTGCGAGGTGTGGTCACCGCCGCGTGGATGCCGCTGGCACCGTCGGTGCACCTGAGCCTGCTCGGCGACCGCAACGACCCCAGGGTCAGGGACGCGGTCCGCCAGGTGAACCAGGCCCGGCTGGAACTCCTGGCTCGCACCTACCGTGAGCTCGGACTGCCGCCGGACCGGGCGGCATCTCGGACACGGGTCGCCTACGCGGCCATCCTCGGACTGTTGCGGGGCACAAACCGATGCGGACGCCCCGCACTCCGCCGCACCCGCCGACGAGGCGACCGCGGTCTTTCTGCCGTCATGACGATGCACGCTGACTGAGGTCGCCGACTGCTGAGGATCGTTGCTTGCGGTGGTGGAGGGATGTTGAAACTTGGGCGGGAAAGGTGCGTGGCTCCCCCGACCCGATCTCTTGAGGATTGGCGTCGGCCAGAACCCGTCAAGGGCGCCCTTCGGGCGTCACTACGTGATCGACCTGTACGTCGAGGTCGTGTGAGGAAGACCCGAAGCGGGTGGCTGAGTTCATCGTCGAGCTGGTTCACCGGGGGCAGGTGAAGCTGAGATCCACTCAGGAGTGCCCGATGATCTGGTGTGGCCGGTAGGGGGCCTCCAGGCGGGCCGCCTCCTCTCCGCTCAGGGACACATCCACCGCCGCGATCGCGTCGTCCAGATGACCCACCTTGCTCGCCCCGACGATTGGCGCGCTTACCCCAGACCTCCCGAGCAGCCACGCGAGCGCGAGCTGCGCCGGAGGCAGACCTCGTTCGTCAGCGACGGCACGTACCACGTCGACGACGTCGAAGTCCGCGTCCTCGTACATGCTGTCGGCCAGCGGGTCGCTGCCGGATCGGACCGTGCTCCAGTGGCCGTCACGCCGGCGGCTGCCGGTGAGCAGTCCGCGCGCCAGCGGGCTCCACGGGATGACGCCCACTCCCTGGTCCAGGCAGAGCGGGATCATCTCTCGCTCCTCCTCCCGGTACACGAGGTTGTAGTGGTTCTGCATCGACGCGAACCGCGTCCAGCCGGCGGCCTGAGCAATGTGCTGCGCTTTGGCGAACTGCCAGGCGTACATGCTGGAGGCCCCGATGTACCGTGCCTTGCCAGCCCGCACCACGTCGTGCAGGGCCTCCATGGTCTCCTCGATCGGCGTCTCGTGGTCCCAGCGGTGGATCTGGTACAGATCGACATGGTCGGTTCCGAGCCTGGTCAGCGAGGCGTCGATGGCTGCTAGTACGTGCTTGCGGGACAGCCCGCGGTCGTTCGGGCCCGGGCCTGTCGGGAAGTAGACCTTGGTGGCCAGAACGTAGTCGTCGCGGCGTGCGAAGAGCTTGGCGAGCAGCCGCCCGGTGATCTCCTCGCTCGCCCCATCTGAATACATGTCGGCGGTGTCGAAGAACGTCACACCGGCCTCGACCGCGCGCCGCACGATCGGCTCGGCCGCGTCCTCGCGCAGGATCCACGCCCGGGAACGGGGGTCGCCGTACGTCATCATGCCCAGGCATATCCGGGAGACCTTCAGCCCCGACGAGCCCAGCTTCACGTAGCGCATTTCGTCTTACCTTTCCTATGGGAGTGTGGCTTTCTCCTCGGCTGGAGGAGTCTGAAGCTCGCGGTGGAGGACGACCGAGAGCACCACGAGCGCGACTCCGGCGAGCTCGGCGAGTGAGGGGAGTTGCCTCAGCACCACGACGCCGATCACCGTTGCCGTGGTGGGGAGCAGCGCCACCAGCAGCGCGTACGTGGAGCGGGCCATGCGTGCCATGGCGAGTTGATCGCATACGTACGGGATCACCGATGAACAGATTCCCACCCCGATCCCGGCGGCGAGCGTGACCGGGTCGATCACCGCGGGAGCGGCCTGCCAAACGCCCACCGGCGCGACGAACACGCAGGCGGCGAGCATCGCGGCGGCCAGCCCGTCGATGCCGCTGACACCGCGCAGACGCCGAGCCGTACGGTGGGCCAGCACGATGTAAGCGGCGAACAGCACCGCGTTGGCGAAGGCGAACACCAACCCCAGCGGTTCCCCGGCCAGCCGGATGCCGGTCAGCACGTATACACCGCCGACTGCTGCCACGAGTGCCACGAGGTTACGTGGCGTGCGGGCACCGAGCGCGGCCAGCACAATGACCGGCAGAAACTCGATTGCGGCGACGGTTCCCAGGGGCACGTGGGCGATCGCCAGATAGAAACAGACGTTCATGGCCGCGAGCACCGCGCCCCAGGCGATGATCGTACGCCGCCCCTCGGCGTCGAGCCCGACGAAAGTCCGCCAGGGGCGACGCCAGAGCGCGAAAACGAGTGCGGCGCTCCAGATCCTCAGTGCCGCGACCCCGAGCGGGGCGAGCCAGGTGAACAGAAGCACGGCGAAAGCCGGGCCGAGGTAGTGGAAGACGGCGCTCACGATGAAGTAGGTCCATGGAGGCGCCGCGGACAGGGCGGCGCGAGGGCCGGTGAGCGGCATGACGCCATCGTCGGCCAACCCGTAATTTAGGAGAATGGCGAATCGAAAGATCAGACCCGAGCGGGCATACGAACCAAAGGGAATGGACGTCCTCGACCTTCGTATTCTCGCCGAGCTGCAGGTCGACGCCAGAGTGAGCTTCGCAGAGCTGGGCCGTAGGGTCGCTCTGTCGGCCCCTGCGGTGGCCGACAGGGTGCAGCGGCTGGAGGAGACGGGAGTGATCACCGGCTATCGCGCCGAGGTCGACCCGCGGGCCCTGGGCTTTCCGGTCACAGTGATGGTCCGGATCCGTCCGGCGATCCGGGAACTGCACCGCATCTCCAAGATCGCCCAGGAAGTTCCCCAGATCGTCGAGTGCTACAGAATGACCGGCGACGATTGCTTCTATTTCACGATGCACCTGCGGGCGGTCGACGAGCTCGAACCGATCCTCGACCTGTTCACCCCGTACGGTCACACGACCACGTCTCTCATCCACACTGCGCCCGTGCCACGCCGCCCGCTGCCCCTGGAGTGACTTCATCCGGTCGGCGTCGTACGGCCCGGTTGGGTCCTCGCCTTGGCGGAGAGCGCGGTTTCCACTGCCCGCACCGACGACACGATGCATGACGTGGCATCGGCGATCGACTGGCTGACCATGCGCTCGACGTTCGTGAACCCGCCCCCGGCAACGCCCAGGGCGGCGATGCATCAATCGTGGCCCGTCGAGGTGCCCTGGCGTGCGCTCATCGACAGCCAGAACCTGCCGCGTGGCGCCATCACCACGAAGCCGTATTGGGCCACTCGGCAAGGAGGGACTTTAGCGCGAGCTGACACGAGATCGAGCCGCGAAAGGTGACGGACGCCTCTCCGGGCGTCAGCGCGAGTCTCAGGCGTCACTTCCGGTACCTCAAGGAAGGCCCCATGCCCTGACACGCACGGAGTGACACTCGGTGAGGCCCGCCCATCTGTGGCGTGTGGAGATCGCCTGCGCATCGCGACTCGATACGACATCGGCCAAGGGCATCCACCGTTCCGGGTGAGCGATCCAGCGACAAGTGGGCCGGATTCATGGCGCTGGCTGTCAAGGCGACGCTTCTGTGGGGTACGTTGTCGTGTCGTGCTCAAGACGCGCCTCGATCTTGACCGGATCCGCACGGCTCGCCGTGTGATCGACCCGATGTTTCTGGATACTCCGCTGTTCCGGTGCGACGCCTTGGGACACGCGCTTGGCTGCGCGGTGAGTATCAAGCTGGAGACGGCGAATCCGGTCCGCAGCTTCAAGGCGCGGGGTACCGAGCTGGTCGCGGGCCGGCTGAGCGACCAGGGCCGGACGGCTGCGGTGTGCGCCAGCGCCGGCAACCTCGGCTGGGCGCTTGGTTGGTCGGGTCGCCGCCGTGGCCTCGACGTGACGGTCGTGGCATCGCGCCGGGCACCGGCCGCCAAGCTCGATCGGATTCGCGCCCTGGGTGCCGCACTGGAGTTGGTCGACGGCGACTTCGAAATGGCCCGAGAGCGGGCGGCCGGTATCGCGCAGCGGGACGGCGTCCGCCTGGTCGAGGACAGCCTGGACATCGAAACCTGCGAGGGTGCGGCGACCATCGGCCTCGAACTGGCGCCACGGGCGTCCTCCTTCGACGCTGTCCTGATCGCCCTGGGAGGTGGCGCCATGGCCACCGGCGTGGGCTACGTCATGAAGGCTCTGGCGCCCGGAGTCGAGGTGATCTGCGTGCAGCCCCATGGCGCACCCGCGATGACCCGCTCCTGGCACGAGCGCCGGGTCATCGCCACCGACTCCACTGACACCATCGCCGACGGCGTCGCCGGTCGGCACCCCATCCCCGCCGTCCTGGACGACCTCCTTAAGGTGGCCGATGACGCCGTCCTGGTCCAGGAGGCGTCCATCGTCGCGGCCATGCGGATGCTCCTGGAGCATGCGGGCCTGGTCGTCGAACCCTCAGCGGCCCTCGGCGTCGCCGCCGTCATGGAAGACCCTGACCGCTTCGCCGGCCGCCACCTGCTCACCATCATCTGCGGCAGCAACGTCGACCTGGACGACTATCACCGCTGGATCCGTCCCTGTCCCCAAGACCCTGGGGCAGCCGAGACGAACCACTGACGATTCCCAGCCGCCGATGCCGCGGTGGCCCGCGCCCAGCGAACCTGGACAGCCACGAGACCCGGTTCGCCTCGTTCCGGTGATCACGACGGGCGCTCGCTCATGCTGCGAAGATCGCGATAACGACGGCGCGCGAGTCGTGTACAGGCCGACCGCCAAGACGAGCATCGGGGGCGTCAGCATGAGCACGTCGGGGTTCATGACCAGCGACGCGCAACAGCACTCTGGTCCTGGACCTGCCCGACTCTAGTGGGTGAACCCCGCACCGGCCTTTCACATCGACCTCAACGCATGGCTCGGCCCCGAGTGCGTCACGGGGTGTACACAGACGACACCGCCTGTTCACGGTGTGCTCGGGCTCGGTCGTTTGCACGGTCAGAGCGGGTAGGGCCCGAGGCGCCCCCAGGCGACCAGCACCGGCGGCGTGGATTCCGCCAACCCGCGCCGCCGGGCTTGGCCCGTCCCCAAACGGATCGGCATGCCGCCGGCCTCCGGAGGACCATGAACGTAGGCTCGCTGTTCCCGGCGCAGGACGGTAATCAAGCCCCAGGGGATGGTGAGGAAGGCCATGATCCCCTGGAGAATCCATAACAGAACTTCCACGGCGATTCACCTCAACTAAGGACTGTAGAGACGATCGACCGAGAGGGCCAGGACCTAACGTCTCGACCGGCTGTGTACTCGCCGGTGCCGCGCCGGGCTGTGGTGCGTCCGGCGCGGTGAAGGTGCGCCCGCGCAGGCCGGTGTCGCTGGCCTATCGGGTCTGGTCGGTGGGGCGGATGAGGATCTCGTTGACTGCGACGTGCTCCGGTTGGGTGACCGCGTACACGACGGCATTGGCGATGTCGTCGGGCTGCAGGGTGCGCATGGAGGCGGCCATCTCCTGCGCAGCGGCCTGCATCGTGGGGTCCGTGATGTGGCTGGTCAGTTCGGTGGCGACGAAGCCGGGCTCGATGACCACGACACGTACGCCCTGGGTGGTGACCTCCTGCCGCAGCGACTCGGAGAAGGCGGCGATGCCGAACTTCGTCGCGGCGTAGACGCCGCTGTAGGCCGACGCGATCCGGCCCGAGGTCGAGGAGACCTGCAGGATGGTGCCCTTGCGCTCCAGCAGGTGCGGCAATGCCGCGTGGACCGTGTACATCGACCCGAGCAGGTTGGTCTCGACCATGCGGGTCCATTCCGTGGTGTCCGCGCCCACGATCAGGCTGTTGAGCATCAGCCCGGCGTTGTTCACCAGGATGTCCAGGCCGCCGAAGCGCTCGACGGTCTTCGCGACCGCGGCCCGTACCGACTCTTGGTCGGTCACGTCCAGTTCGAGGGCCAGCACCTCGCCGGGCGCCTTGCGCGCCAGGGACTCCAACCGGTCGGCGCGCCGGGCCCCGGCCGCGACACGGGCCCCCTCCGCTGAGAGGGCCAGCGCGGTGGCCTCGCCGATGCCCGACGATGCTCCGGTGACGAGGACGACCCTTCCATCCAATCTGGTGTTCATGTTCTTCCCTTTCCGCAGTGCCCTTGACCTAACCGGACCGGCTGGTCACCTTTTAGCCTAGCACCAAAGCGGACCGCCCGGTCATGTTGGGGGGGTACGCTGATGGAGGGAAGGGAGGAGCATGACTGGAACGACGTCCGCTGTCCCGTCACGCAGTGACGCGGTGCGCAACCGCCGACTGCTGCTGGACGCCGCGGCCAAAACGTTCGCCGAGCGCGGAGTCGAGGTGTCCATCGGCGAGATCGCGCAATGTGCCGGGGTGGGGAAGGGTACGGTCTTCCGCCACTTCTCCTCCAAGGCGGAGCTGCTGGCGGCCATCATGCTCGGCATGCTCGACGAGCTCGTGGACACCGGCACCGCGCTGCTCACGGCCGACGATTCCGGCCTGGCGCTGCGCGAGTTCATGGCCGCCGGCGTGGAGACCTTCGTCAGAGATCGGGCATTCTGCGAGGTCATCGGACGCCCGTCCTTGCAGAACCCGCAGGTGCGTGAGGCGATCGATCGGCTCTGCGACGTCGCGGAGGCGCTCACCGCCCGCGCCCGCCAAGAGGGCATCGTCCGCCAGGACGTCACAGGCACCGATGTCGCCCTGCTGCTGAGCGGCATTCAGCATACGGCGGCGCCGCTGCTCGTCGCCGAGCCGCAGGCGTGGCGCCGTTACCTGGAGCTGGCCTTCGACGGCATCACCGCCTCCACGGAACGAAGGCTTCCGCACCCACCGCCCCGCCGCCTGCCCCTGACCACCCCAGATCCCGATCACGAGAGCTGATCTTCGAATGCTCGCGTGAAGGTGGATCCGTGAACACGTAGGCGCGGTCGCACGTCCGTAAGCTGGGGGTGTGTCCCCTGCACTGATCCTGCTCGACGGCGTTCGCTGGCGGGGTGCGCGTGTGATCGGCGATCGCGCGCAGACCCTGCTGGCCGTGCTCGCCATGCACGGGCGCGCGGGGGTCGGTGACGAGCGCCTGGTCGAGGAGTTGTGGCCGGACGAGCCGCCGGCCAACCCGACGAAGGCGCTTCAGGTGGTCGTATCGCGGACCAGGGCGGCGACCAGCGCCGACGCCGTGGTACGGATCCCGCGCGGTTACCGGCTCGGGCTGCCCGCTGATCAGGTGGACGCGCTGCTGCTCGGAGCATTGGTGGAACAGGCAAGGGCCGCACTGGGCGAGGACGACATGGCGCTCGCGCGTCGCCGTGCGGAAGAGGCCATGGGCCTCGTGGCCGGCGGCTTGGAGGGCGCCACAGGCGCACTCGCTGAGCTGAGGGGCGTCGTAGCGGGTTGGGTGGCCGAGGCGCGACGGATGGCGGCGGTCGCGCGGGGCCGGGGCGGCGATCACGAGGGCGCGCTGCCGCTGCTGGAGGAGGCCGCCGCCGATCGGCCGCACGACGAGGAGCTGCTCGCCTGCCTGCTGCGCAGTGAGGCCGCGGTACGAGGCGCCGCCGCCGCTCTGGAGCGCTACGAGCGCTACCGCGCGGGCCTGGTCGCGCGGCTCGGCGCCGATCCTGGGCCCGAGCTCGCCCGCGTGTACGCCGAGCTGCTCGTCACGGATCGGCCGGTGCGTGAGGGCATCCTGTTCGACGGTTCCTCGCTGCTCGGCCGCGACGGCGACATCCGCGCGGTGCACGCCCTGCTGCAGACCAACCGGGTGGTCTCGATCATCGGCCCTGGCGGGCTGGGCAAGACACGGCTGGCCCATGTCGTCGGCAGGAACGCCGCGCAGCCCGTCGCTCACTTCGTCGAGCTCGTCGGCGTCTCCTCCCCGGAGGGTGTGGTGGGCGAGGTGGGCTCGGCGCTCGGGGTTCGCGACTCGGTCCGCGGGCGTCGTGCCCTGACCGGTGAGCAGCGCTCCGACGTTCGCGCCAGGATCGCCCAGCATCTCGACCAGGCTCCGGCGCTGCTGATCCTGGACAACTGCGAGCACGTGATCGAGGCCGTCGCCGACCTGGTGGCGTTCCTGACCGTGACGACCCGCGACCTGCGGGTGCTCGTCACCTCCCGCGCCCCCTTGTCGATCCCCGCCGAACGCGTCTACCTGCTCGGCGAGCTGCCCACGGGCGACGCGGTGGAGTTGTTCCGCCAGCGGGCCACGGCCGCCCGCCCGGGGGTGCGGATCGACGAGGGAGTGGTCGAGGAGGTCGTCGCCCGCCTCGACGGGCTGCCGCTCGCGATCGAGCTGGCCGCGGCCAAGGTGCGGGTGATGTCGGTGGAGGAGATCGCGCGGCGCCTGGCGGATCGGTTCGTCCTGCTGCGCGGCGGGAACCGTACGGCGCCCGACAGGCACCAGACGCTGCTCGCGGTCATCGACTGGTCGTGGAATCTGCTGGACGAGCCCGAACGGCGGGCGTTGCGGTGGTTGTCGCTGTTCGGCGACGGGTTCACGCTGGCCGCCGCTGACCACGTACTCGGCTCTGATGCCCTGTACGTCGTGGACGCGCTGACCGAGCAGTCGCTGCTGAGCGTCCGCGAGACTACGTACGGCCTGCGCCACCGGATGCTGGAGACCGTCAGAGAGTTCGGGCGGATGCGGCTGAAGGAGGCCGGCGAGGAGGCGCCCGCTCAGGCGGCGCAGCGGGCCTGGGCGACGGCGTACGCTCTGGAACACGCCTCCGAGCTGTTCGGCCCGGCGCAGTTCGCGGCGGCCGACGCGTTGCGCGCGGAGGAGAGCAACCTCGCCGACCTGCTCCGGCAGGCTCTCGGCGAGCCCGATCCCGCGACGATGGTCCAGTTGCTGGCCGGCCTCGGCGGGCTGTGGTCGATCCGCGGCGACCACCCCCGGATCCTCGTGCACCGGGACGCGATCACTCAGGCGATCACCGGCTGGGTGCCGCCGCCGGAGCTCGTCGAGGAGGTCAGGGCGGCCATGCTGATCACGCTCATGAACGTCATGATCGTCGCCGATCGCCGCAGCGATCCGCTGCGCGACCTGCTCCGCTCGCTGCCCGCCAGTGACACGACGGATCCCCGCCTGGCGGCGATGGCCACGGTGGTGCTCGCGTGCGACACGCCCGACGGCGCCGACATGCTCCGCCGGCTGGCGGAGTTGTGCCGGAGCGCCGACCCCGCCGTGGCTTTGACGGCGATGCAGACGAGCGTCCATGCGCTGGAGAACGCGGGAGAAGTGACAGGGGCGATCGAGGCCGCCGAGCGGACCCTGACGATGCTCCCCGAGGACGAGGGACCGTGGTTCGCCGCGATCATGCACGCCGTGCTGGCCCAGCTGAACATGCAGCTCGGCGACCGCCGGCGAGCGGTCGGGCACGCGCGGACCGCCATCCCGGTGCTGAGCCGGCTCGGCGCCTCCGACGACGAGACCCAGCTCCGCTCGGTGCTGATGGTCTCCGCGCTCGCCGACGGCGACCTTGACACCGCGGAGGCGGAGCTCGCCGAGATCACCCGGATCAACGACAACGAGGCGGTGCTCGGCGGGGTTGCGCTCGTGTCGTTGTGCGCGGCCGAGCTCGCCCTCGCCCGCGGCGAGACGGCCGTCGCGCTCGCGGAATACCGCCTGGCCGTCCGGCGGGCGCGCGACCTGCGGCTGCCGGGGGTGTCGGACATCGAGCTCGTGCCGTGGGTGGCCGTCGCGGAGTCGGCGACTCTGACGGCGTACGCGTACCACGCCGGGGCGGAGGACGTCCGCTACGGCGAGGAGTTGTTCTCCTGCGTCCGGGTCCACGACATGCTGGCCGTGGGAAGCCCGATCCTCGACTACCCGCTGTGCGGCTCGATGCTGTTCGCGCTCGGCGCCTGGGGACTGCTGCGGGGGGCCCTGGCTCCCCGTGACGCGATCGCGTTGCTGGTGCTGGCCGAGCGGTTCGCGTACCACGGCAGCATGCCCAGCATGAGCTTCGAACGGATCGAACCGTACGCGGAGCGGGCCGCGCCCGGGGTGATCGCGGCCGTGCGGGCCGAGTACGGCGATCGGCGTGGCGCCGACCTGCTCGACGAGGCGCGGAGTCTCGTCGAGCAGGTCTTCGGCGGTGACGGGCGGAGGTCACATGTGCCGCTTGTAGCTGCGTACCGACAGCGGGGCGAAGATCGCGATGACGATCACGCAGGCCAGGAGCGTCCAGGCCACCTGCCCGCTGACGAGGGCGCTGTTGGCGAGGTCGCGGGCGGCCGTGACCAGGTGTGAGACCGGATTGATCCGTACGAACGCCGCCAGCCAGCCGGGCAGGGTCTCAACGGGGACGAACGCGTTCGACAGGAACGTCAGCGGGAACAAGATCATCATGGAGATGCCCTGCACGGCCTGGGCGCTCCTGGCGATCGTGCCGACCCAGGTGAAGATCCACGCCAGCGACCAGCCCGTGAAGATCGACAGCAGGATCGCGGCGAGCACGCCGCCCACACCCCCGCCCGGGCGGTAACCCATCACCAGGCCCATGCCGAACGTCAGAGTGGCCGCGATCGTGTAGCGCAGCAGGTCGGCCACCATCGGGCCGGCGAGCGGCGCGATCCGGGCGATCGGCAACGACTTGAACCGGTCGAAGACGCCCTTCTCCATGTCCTCGCGGAGTTGCGTCCCCGTGGCCATGCACGTCGTCAGCACGGTCTGGGCGAGGATGCCGGGGATCATCAGGGGGAGGTAGCTCTCCACGTCGCCGGCGATGGCGCCGCCGAAGATGAACGCGAACATCGCGGTGAACAGGATGGGCTGCAGCGCCACGTCGAAGAACTGCTCCGGGTTGCGGAGCATCTTCTTGAGCGCCCGCCACGCCATCGTCAGGGTCTGGCTGAACGTCTCTCCCAAGGAGACGCGCCGCCGGGCGGCCGCCACGCGGTCGGCGGCCCGGACCCTCTCGCGGGCGGGGGCGATCATGGTGCTCATCGGTTCTCCTCCGTGCCCGTCTTGTCGTCCCCGTCCGTCTGGTGGCCGGTGAGGGCGAGGAACACCTCGTCCAGGCTGGGCTTGGCCACGCTCACCGAGGAGATCGACACCCCGGCGGTGCGCAGCGCGATCAGTACGTCCGCGGCCAGGTCGGCCTGGTCGAGAGCGACGTTGAGGCGGCCGTGCTCCGGACTGAGGACCGGATCGGAGCCGAGGACGCGCCGTACGATCTCCACGGCGACGGGCACCTCGCCCGGCTCGGCGAGCAGCAACTGGAGGGTGGAGTTGCCGACCGCGGTCTTCAGCTCGTCGGGGGTGCCCTCGGCGACCTTGCGGCCGTGGTCGATGACGGCGATGCGATCGGCGAGCTGGTCGGCCTCGTCCAGATACTGCGTGGTCAGCAGCACCGTGCAGCCGTCGGCGACCAGGCCGCGGATGGTGTCCCACATCTGGCCGCGCGTACGCGGATCGAGACCGGTGGTCGGCTCGTCGAGGAAGATCAGCGGTGGTCTGGTGATCAGGCTGGCCGCCAGGTCGAGGCGCCGGCGCATGCCGCCGGAGAATTGCGCGATCGGTTTGTCCGCGGCCTCCTCCAGGCCGAACTGGCCCAGAAGTTCGGTGGCGATGCGCCGGGCGCGCGGCGCGGGGATGGCCTGCAGGCGGCTGAAGAGCCAGAGGTTCTCGCGGGCGGTCAGGTTCTCGTCGACCGACGCGTACTGTCCGGTGACGCCGACCAGCTGGCGGATCACGTGCGGATTGCCGGCCACGTCGACCCCGAAGATCTCGGCGCGGCCCGCGTCGATCTTCAACAGGGTGGCCAGCATTCGCAGCGTGGTGGTCTTGCCGGCGCCGTTCGGGCCGAGGACGCCGAAGATCTCGCCGGGGCGTACCTCAAGGTCGATCCCGTCGACGGCACGGTGCTCGCCGAACGTTTTCAGCAGCCCTTCCGCACGTACGGCCAGATCGGTTCCCCTGTCGGGGGCCGGGCCGCCCCCGGTACGGCCGAGTTCTGTGATACTCATGGCTTCACTCTCGGCGGCGCCGGTTTCACGGCGCCCTCGGCTGGGTTTCACCGGTTGCCGGGAGCCACCTATGCGAAGGACGAGGACAACTGGATGATCCTCGTTCACCTCCAGCGGACGATCAAAGCCTGGGGTGCACTCCGTGCCCGCGGTCAGGTGTCGTAGGAGCCGTCCCAGGGTTCGTAGAAGCCGATGTTGTTCGGGTAGAACTCGGCGTGTACTTTGCCTTCGAAGGTCTCCATGACAAGGCCGAACAGCACGCCGTCGAACGTGTGCTTGAAGGGCCGGATGGCGATGTCGTCAAAGCGGAGGCCGGGGAGCACGTTGAGCCAGCCCTCCAATCGCTCTTGCGCGAGGTCGACGGCCGCCCGATGGTCGTCTTCTGCACCGGTGTGCTCGACGCGGGAGTCGAGGTGGATGCCGATCTGACCGGACTACAGATCGCCGCCGCCCACAACTGAAGGCCACGACAGAAGGCCACGACTGGAGATGACACTCGCCCAGGAGGGAAGGCGACGTTCGCCTGAAGCGGTACTAGAGTTGCTCCGTTCGTTGTCTTGTATCGTTCGCGTTTATATAGGTAGGTTTGGCGGTCATGACCGCATCCAGGACCCCGACCACCGCCGAGGAGCTGCGCGGTGCAGGACTGCGCGTGACCGCCGCCCGCGTCGCCCTGCTCGAGACCGTCCGGGACGGTGACCACCTCGGCGTCGAGGCGCTCGCCTCCGGGGTCCGCGATCGCGTCGGCCACATCTCCCTTCAAGCCGTGTACGAAGCCCTCCACGCGCTCACCGCGGCCGGGCTCGTACGCCGCATCGAACCGGCCGGCAGCTCGGCCAGGTTCGAAGGACGCGTCGGAGACAACCACCACCACATCGTGTGCCGGTCGTGCGGAGTCGTCGCCGACGTGGACTGCGCGGTCGGCGAGGTGCCCTGTCTGACCGCGTCAGAAAGCCACGGCTTCTCGATCGAAGAGGCCGAGGTCATCTACTGGGGCCTGTGCCCCGAATGTTCCACCACCCGCAGTTCCTGACCAACGTGATCCCGCAGTTCGGAAGGAATCCATGTCTGAGAACCACGACGCAATCGTCACAGACGCGAAGACAGAGAGCGGAGGTGGCTGCCCGGTCGCGCATGGTCGCGCACCGCACCCGACTCAGGGTGGCGGAAACCGCCAGTGGTGGCCGGAGCGGCTCAACCTGAAGATCCTCGCCAAGAACCCCGCCGTGGCCAACCCCCTCGGCGAGGAGTTCGACTACGCCGAGGCGTTCAAGAGCCTCGACCTCCCGGCCGTGAAGCAGGACATCGCCGAGGTGCTGACGACCTCGCAGGACTGGTGGCCGGCCGACTTCGGTCACTACGGCCCGTTCATCATCAGGATGGCGTGGCACAGCGCGGGCACGTACCGGATCAGCGACGGCCGCGGCGGCGCCGGGGCCGGCCAGCAGCGCTTCGCGCCTCTCAACAGCTGGCCGGACAACGGCAACCTGGACAAGGCGCGCCGCCTGCTGTGGCCGGTCAAGAAGAAGTACGGCAAGAAGCTCTCGTGGGCCGACCTGATGATCCTCGCCGGCAACGTCGCACTGGAGTCGATGGGCTTCAAGACCTTCGGCTACGCCGGCGGCCGCGCGGACGTCTGGGAGCCCGACGAGGACGTCTACTGGGGTCCCGAGACCACCTGGCTCGGTGACGAGCGCTACACCGGCGACCGGGAGCTGGAGAACCCCCTGGGCGCGGTCCAGATGGGCCTCATCTATGTCAACCCGGAGGGCCCGAACGGCACCCCGGACCCGATCGCGGCGGCTCGCGACATCCGTGAGACGTTCCGCCGGATGGCGATGAACGACGAGGAGACGGTCGCGCTGATCGCGGGCGGCCACACCTTCGGCAAGACCCACGGCGCGGCCCCGGCGGACCACGTCGGCCCCGACCCCGAGGCCGCCTCGATCGAGGAGCAGGGCCTCGGCTGGAAGAACACGTTCGGCAGCGGCAAGGGCGCCGACGCGATCACCAGCGGTCTTGAGGGCATCTGGACGAACACCCCGGTGACGTGGGACAACAGCTTCCTCGAGATCCTTTACGGCTACGAGTGGGAGCTGTTCCAGAGCCCCGCGGGCGCCAACCAGTGGCGGCCGGAGGGCGGCGCGGGGGCGGGCACCGTTCCCGACGCGCACGACCCGTCCAAGACCCACGCCCCGACGATGCTGACGACCGACCTCGCGCTCCGCGTCGACCCGGTCTACGACGAGATCTCGCGGCGCTTCCTCGCGAACCCCGACGAGTTCGCGGACGCCTTCGCGCGGGCGTGGTACAAGCTGACCCACCGCGACATGGGCCCGATCGTGCGTTACCTCGGCCCGGAGGTCCCCGCCGAGACGCTGGTGTGGCAGGATCCCCTTCCCGCGGTGACGTACGAGCTCATCGACGCCGGCGACATCGCCGCACTCAAGGGCCAGATCCTGGCCTCTGGCCTGTCGGTGTCCCAGCTCGTGTCCACGGCGTGGGCGTCGGCCTCGTCGTTCCGCGGCAGCGACAAGCGCGGCGGCGCCAACGGCGCGCGCGTCCGCCTGGAGCCGCAGAGCGGGTGGGAGGTCAACGACCCCGACCAGCTGGCGACGGTGCTGCGCACCCTGGAGGGCATCCGGCAGACCTTCAACGCCGCCCAGACCGGCGGCAAGCAGGTCTCACTCGCCGACCTGATCGTGCTCGCCGGTACCGCGGGCGTCGAGAAGGCCGCCAAGGACGCCGGCGTCGCCGTCGAGGTGCCCTTCACGCCGGGCCGCGTGGACGCGTCGCAGGAGCAGACCGACGTGGAGTCGTTCGCCGCGCTGGAGCCGGCCGCCGACGGGTTCCGCAACTACCTCGGGAAGGGCAACCGGCTGCCGGCCGAGTACCTCCTGATCGACCGGGCCAACCTGCTGACCCTGAGCGCTCCCGAGATGACCGTCCTCGTCGGTGGCCTCCGTGTCCTGGGCGCGAACCACCAGCAGTCGCCGCTCGGCGTCTTCACCACGACCCCCGGATCGCTGACCAACGACTTCTTCGTCAACCTGCTCGATCTGGGCACGACGTGGAAGGCGACGTCCGAGGACGCGAACACGTTCGAGGGTCGCGACGCCACGGGCAAGGTCAAGTGGACGGGCAGCCGGGCCGATCTCGTCTTCGGGTCGAACTCGGAGCTGCGCGCGCTCGCGGAGGTCTACGCGAGCGATGACGCGAAGGAGAAGTTCGTGAACGACTTCGTCGCGGCGTGGCACAAGGTGATGAACCTCGACCGGTTCGACCTGGTCTGATCGTGACGTCCAGGCCGGCCGGCGCGGGCCGGCCTGGACGTCACCCCAAGCTTTCCGGACAGGCAGAAACAGCTATGTAGGGTATGCCTTGGCATAACCCCCCACCGGACTGGAGTCCGCCGTGCCGCAGCTGTCTCGTCGCCATGCCCTCTCCTTGATCCCCGCCGCTGCCTTCCTCGCCATGATTCCTCCCGCACGTGCCGCGGCCGGGTTCGATCACGCACGGTTGCTGGCCAACACCGTGGCGATCTTCGCGGGAACGCCCGACGTCAACGCCAGGCCCGAGGTCGCCGGCAAACTGGCGGCGATACTCCAGACGGCCAGGCAGCGGCTGGCCGCCCAGGACGGCGCGGGCGAGGGCGAGCTCTTCGCCGGGGTGCGGCTCGGCACCGACGACGTCAACCTGCGGCTGTCCTTCCAGTACCTGTACGAGATCGCGCTCGCCACCCGGACCCCCGGCGGCGAACTCGAAGGCGACGCCACCCTCCAGCGGCGGGTCATCGACGGCCTGCTGTGGCTGCACGAGCGCTACTTCGGCGACCAGTCGAAGGGTTACTACGGCAACTGGCACAACTGGGAGATCGCCATCCCCACCCACGTCAGCAGGACGTTGGCGCTGCTGGCGGAAAGGGATGAGCTGCCCGGCCTCGCGGCGATCTACATCGCCTCGATGGACGCCTACCTGCGCAACGGCAAGAACGGCGACGTCGACCTCGACTCACGCTTCCACACGGGGGCGAACCTGGCCGACCTCACCGGCAACCGGATCCTGCAGGGCGCGCTCACCGGCGACGACGCCCGCATCACCAAGGCCATCTCCGACCAGGCCACCGTCTTCGCCACCATCGACCCCTACCACCCCCAGCACGGGAACACCGACGGCTACTACCCGGACGGCTCCTTCATCCAGCACCACTCGGTCGCCTACACCGGCTCCTACGGGCGCGCTCTGCTGAGCCGCGTCGTGCAGACCATCAAGATGCTCGAAGGCGCGACGAGCGGCGGCACGTCCGACCTGGCCGGCGTGGTGTACGGGTGGATCGCCGACGGTTTCGCCCCGCTGATCTTCGAGGGCTGGATGATGGAGGTCGTCAAGGGGCGGGCGGTCTCGCGTACCGCCACCGGTTATACCGACGTCGGCGTGGTCGTGGAGGCCATGGCCGACCTGACCGGCCACGTCACGAGCGGCCAGGCCCTGGCACTGAAGAAGTACGCCAAATTCCTGCCCCCCGCCGACACGAACGCCTTCGTCTCCCCGGTCAGCGTCGCCCGCTACGCGGACATCCGCGCCGACGCAGCCGTCCCGGCCGCCGACCTGAATCCGCCCAGGCGATGCGTGGCGTTCAACGCCATGGACAGTACCGTCCACCGGCGCCCCGGCTACGCCTTCGCCCTGGCCCGCAGCTCCGACCGCATCAGCAAGTACGAGTACATGAGCGGCGAGAACCTCATGCCGTGGTTCCAGGGCGACGGGGCCTACTACCTCTACCTCTCCGGGGAGGACCAGCGCCAGGTCTTCGGCGTCGACTACTACACGGCCGTCTCGCCGTACCGGCTGGCCGGGGTCACCGCGCCGGTGGAGGAGCGGCGGACCGTGCCCGAGTTGTACGGCCGGCAGTGGTACGAGAACCCGGGCCATCCGCTGAACTTCACCTCCTCCTCGGAGTCCCAGAACACCTACGTGTACTTCCCCCGCGCGCAGAACGCCTTCTCCGGCGGCGCGACGCTCGGCGCGTACGGCGCGGCCGGCATGATCCAGTCCGACGACGTGGCCTACACCGCCGCCCAGGCGGGCCTCCTGCCGGACGACTTCGTCGCCTACCAGAACGCCCGCGCGACCAAGTCGTGGTTCATGCTCGACGACGAGATCGTCGTACTGGCCGCGAACGTCTCAGGCCAGAGCGGGCGGGCCGCGGCGACCACCGTGGACAGCCGCATCGCCGCCCCCACCGACCAGGTCACACTCACCGGCCGGCGCTGGGACGGCGCGACCTGGCGGGCGGGCGACACCACGCCGCCGCGCTGGCTGCGTTACGCGAACGGCACCCGCGGCACCGCGATCGGCTACGCCTTCCTCACCCGCCAGCCGGTCACGGCGGCGGTGGAGGCGGTGACGCGCAGCCGCAGAGTCGTACGCGCCTCCAACCCCGACACCAGCGTGACCAAGAACGTCTTCACCGCCTCGGTCACCCACTCCGCCACGGGAGGCCTCCCCGCCCTCGCCTACGCCCTGGTCCCGAACGCCACCGAGGCCCACCTGCGCCGCTACACGGACGGCCCGCTGACCGTCATCGCGAACGACCCGCGCGTACAGGCGATCAAGCACACGGGGCTCGGGATCGTCGCCGCCAACGTCTTCGCCGACGGCCCCCAGCACGCCGAACGCCTGCTCGTCGACGGCCCCGCCTCGGTCCTCGTCCAGTCCGGTGGCCAGACGGTCGTCGCCCTGTCCGACCCCACCATGAAGCGCGACCACGTCACCGTCACGTTGCGCGGCGCCCCCCTCCGCCTCGTCTCGGCCGACGAGGGGGTGACGGTACGCCGCGTTCCCGGCGGCACCCAGATCCAGGCCCGGACCCACCAGGCGCACGGCAGCACCTTCACCGCCACCCTCAGACGGTCCTAGCGGCGGCCGTCACCAGCTGTAGCCGACTCCGGGCAGGGTCACGGTGTTGTTCATCTGGACGGCGTAGTGGGCCGAGCGCCGGGCTCGCCCGGTGCCGACGTCGACGGCGTAGGTGTACATGCGCCCGCTGTCGTTGACGACGACCGTCACCTCGGATCGGTTCGGCCAGGTGGCGGTGCCGTTGACGGAGGCGGTCCTCGGCAGGCCGCGGATGGGCACCTTCCGCAGGGTCCGGCCGGTCTTGGCGTCGAGCAGCGTGATCTGGTTGTTCTTCAGCTCGGGGAAGTCGACGGCGGCCACCGTACGGCCGTCCGGGGAGAGCTCGCTGAACATGATGAACACGCCGTCGAAGCGCACCGGCTTGCCCCCGCGGTCCGCATCAGCGACTGCTGACGGGACAGCACGAACTCGCGGAAGCCGTCGTGACGATCCAATGTGCTCTCCTCTCGCCTGGTACCAACGCGACGCGCTGAGCGAAAGGTTGCACTTTTTTCTCCTGGATCACGTCAGTTACGGGGTGTGAGCTCCGGTTGGACGGCCATCCTCATTACGGATAGTAAAAACATCGCAACTCTTCGCTGTTGGCTCCGCTTGCTCCACACTGGGTCCATGGCCAAGCAGATCGTTGATCGTCGTAGGCTCCTGCGCGCTGCCGGGTTAGTGGCAGGGGGACTGCTGTTGGATGGTGGGCCGGCGGCACTCGGCCTCACAGGTGCCGTGCTCAGGCCCGCCGAACCCGCCGCGGCCTGGGCCCAGCTCAGGGCGGGCAACCGGCGCTGGGCCTCCGATGCCGCGATCCATCCCCACCAGGACCTCGGCAGGCGGGCGGAGATCGCCGAGGAGCAGCACCCGTACGCGGTGGTCGTGTCCTGTATCGACTCCCGCGTGACTCCGGAGATCGTCTTCGACGCCGGGCTCGGCGACCTGCTCGGGGTGCGCAGCGCCGCCCAGACCATCGACCCGCTCGTGTTCGCGGCCATCGAGTACGGCCCGGCCGAGCTCGGCACCCCCTTGATCGTGGTGCTCGGCCACCAGCGCTGCGGGGCGGTCACGGCCGCCGCGGACGCGCTGGACAAGGGCGACACGCTGCCCGGCGGGCTCCAGCCCATCGTGGACGCCCTCCGCCCGGCCTACAAACGCGCCCGCGGCGACGTCGACAAGATGATCAGGCTCAACACCGTCGGCGTGGTGGCCGAGTTGAAGGCCGACAAAATGCTCGCCAAGCGCGTCGCCCGAGGGCGACTCAAGATCGTTGGCGCGTACTACTCCCTCGACACCGGCCAGGTCACCCGCCTGGTGTAACCAAGGGGCAGGGCTCCTGGTGGGCTCTCGCGGGGTAGAAGACCGGCCCGATCTGCCGCTGGAAAGGGGGCGCAAGCCGGGCGTAGCTTGGTGGCACGGTGCTTACTGGCGCGCGCCACACAGGTTGCCTGACTCGGTCAGGACGGGTCGCGAGGCTCGGTGGGCGGAGGCACGGCGAGGCGGGAGTGGATGAGTGCCCGCCCCCGTCCGGACACCAGCCATCTGCCCCGCCGTGCCCGTCATCACCTGGCCATGTACTCCGCCAGGATGTTCGCGGCGCCCTCCGGGTCGCTGGTCGGGTGGCGCCTTTCGGCGTTCTGCCAGGAGTAGTAGGCCCCGCCGTACCCGACGAACACCCACACTGGCAGGCCAGGCTCGGCCGGGTGCACCATGAGTGCGCTGTTGTTCTCCCTGAGCTCGGCGCGCACGCCGAGACCCGTGAGCCTGTCGCGCAGCCGGACGAGCATGTCGCCCTCGTCCTTGTCAGCCACGAGGCCGGCCATGGCCGCGGCCACGATCGGATTCATCTCGCGTTCCCTGTGGCCCGGCCGCCTACGAGGCAGTTGAGACACCCCCCGCTCCCCACTGGAGATCCGCTCTCCGTTGCTGTCGCCAACCAGGACAACGCGGAACCGAACCCTGCCTCCCCGTACGAACCCGGCAGGGCGCGTCGGTCCCGATCATCGTCGCCGCTCCTCGGTCATGTGGCTTCCCTATCACGGGAGGCAGCGTGACTTACCGTGTTGATTTGATTACAGTTCACCGGCGTCGGCGTGCGGACAGGACCCCTGAACGATCCCCTTGTTTCCCCTTTTGAGCCGCGGTGGATCAAGGCATGGCCGCGCTCGACATCGACCGGCGTTCCCTGACCGACCTGGTGAACCGGGCCGAGGACCTCGATCGGGTGTTGTGCCGGCGCTATCAGACCGAGGCGCTGGCCCAGGAGTTTCATGAGCGGTTCCTGGTGGCTCGTCATGCTTTGCGAACTCGCGAATGGAGCTGATGGGCTGATGGCGGGCGAAGGGCGGTCTGGTTGTTTTAGGGCTTTAGGGTGATAAATCGGGATTAGCGGACTCCGATGGGAGCCGCCACCATTGGTCGCCCGCGAAATCCTGGGCGTCGGAATCCGTCGGCGCCGGTGTCGGGCGTACTGTGCCCTTTATGTTCTTTCTGCCTATTCGGGCGGCGACGGTGATCACGTCGTCGGTGTCGTACGTCGTCCGGATGCTGGAGATCGACAGACCGGTCGCGTCGGCGAGCGCACGCAGCCGGTACGGCTCCGGCCGTACGAATTCGCGCGCATATGTCGTGATAAGTCGTATTTGTCGTTGTATATCCTGCTTCTGTGCGGTGAGCTCCTCGAGTCTGGCCAGCAGGGGATCCTCGCTCGGCGACGCGGCGGCCGCCATCATCAGCTCTCCCGTCAGGGAGTTCCGCGCCTTCTTGGTGTCGTTGACCCGTGTCGCGCCGTCCTTCGAGTCCTCGCCGTCGTCCTCGGGCGGATCGGGAATGAGGATTTTCGCGAGTTCCTGTGCGATTTCCTTCATATGCTAGATCGTGTGGCAAAGGTGGCGAAAAGTGCAAGAATTCGCAGTCTGGCTCGGTGTCGCTGTTCTGCTTATACGTGGTATGGACCGACATCCGGGTGTAATAACTCTCCACCTCTGTTCGTCGGATCCGCTCTTAGGGTGAGAAATCGACATTTACGAGGTAGGAATCTTGTGCGAGGCTCGACCCTCGGAGGCCCTGTGCCGGGGTCTCGTACAAAAAAGTGAGCGGCCCTTCTGTTGCGTCAGAAAGGCCGCTCTCGCGGTATCTCTCCGCCTGTGAGGAACGAAAGGAAGACCGCTCATCATGACAATACAGAGACGGCAGCCGGAAGGGGAGTCGCCGGAGCGCCTCCCGCAGCGCTGGGTGCTCATCCTGATCACCGCGTCTTTCTGCGGGCTGGCGATCGGCGGCCTCACCGGATCCGTGCCGGCGGGCGCGGCGACGGCTCTGGGGCTCGCCGGACTGCTTCACAAGATCATGAAATAGCCCTCCGGGCCGGGGCGTTCACCCGAACGCCCCGGCTCACCCCGCACGGCGAACCCGCTCAGCCGCGCAGGCCCCGGCTCACCCTCGCACAGCGAGCCGGCTCACCCCCGCACGGCGAGGCGTTTCAACCCCGCACACCGCACAGCAGCCGGTTGTTTCCCCGCTGCCAGAGCGTCCCGACCTCGGTGAAGCCGGCGTCCCTGAGCGCCTGGACGTGCTGCGACAACAGATGGGACTCCGAGCCGGAATGAGCGGCCCCGGCGGTGGACCGCTCCTCGTTCAACTCGGCGAACGCCGGGTCCGCCGCGATCGCGTCCCACCAGGCGCGCCAGTCCTCCGGCGGGTTCGTCCCGAACGCCCGCTCCGTCTGCCGATCGTGCACGGCGTGCTCCAGCCGCGCCAGGGCCGGCGTGACGTCCTGGGTGTCCATGTGGTCGCCGTTGAGCAGCACTCCGCCGGGCCGCAGCACGGTCGCCAGCTCACCGTAAATGCGGCGCAGGTCAGGCTCGGCGATCCAGTGCAGCGCCGTCGTGCTGACCGCCGCGTCCGCGGGCCGGTCCAACCCGAGCAACCCCGTCCACCCGCTCGTACGCAGATCCGCCGAGACGAACGTGAGCCCCGGGTACGCCGCCCGCCCCAGCCCGAGCAACAGCGGATCGGCGTCCACGGAGATCACCGTGGCCTTCGGCAGCCGTTCGAGCAGCCGGAAGGACAACGACCCTGGCCCGCACCCGAGGTCGATCACCACCGGATCGGGCCTCCCGAGCGCCTCGACGGCGTCGATCAGAGCGGTGAAGCGCTCCTCCCGGTCGGGAAGGTAGCCCTCCTGCTGCTTGTCCCAACGCGCGATCCACTCCATTGCGGCATCGTGAGTGAGCACGAAGATCTCCTTGTGACCGTCGATTAAGCTTTGGACAGTCACAACCTAGAACTCAAAGGTGTAACCGGTCAAGTGGATTACAACAGTCACACGGATACGGTGGTCAGGGTCGCGGTGGCCCTCGTGAACGCGCTGACCCCGGGCGAGCGGCGTGGCCGCCCCTTCGCGCCGGACACCGTGGGCGCGGCCGCCACCGCGGGCATGCGTACCGTCTACCCGGGCTACCGAGAGGTCAGCGAGGCCGAGGCGGCGGAGCTCGCCGAGGTCGCCGCCCGCCTCCGTACGGTCTTCGCCGCCGTCGCAGCGGACGACATCGACACCGCCGCCACGCGGGTCAACGCGCTGCTCGACGAGACCCGCGCCAGGCCGATACTCGAAAAGCACGACGGAGAGCCGTGGCACCTCCACTTCCACGGCAGCGAGGGCACGATGTTCAGCGACTGGGCGGCCGGCTGCGCCACCGGGCTCGCGATCGTGCTGGGCGGCGAGTTCAGCGACCGTCTCGGGGTCTGCACGGCGCCGCACTGCGACCGCGTCTACGTGGACGTCTCGCGCAACGGCACCCGCAGGTTCTGCTCCACGGCCTGCCAGAACCGCGTCAAGACCGCGGCCTTCCGCGCGCGCGGCAAGGGCGAGTGAGACCGGGTCACGTCAGCAGGCGGATCGGGCTTCCCGCGAGGAACGCGTCGATGTCCTCCACGGCCTCCCTGAAGTACGTCTCGTAGTTCAGCTCCGTCACGTAGCCGAGGTGCGGCGTCGCGAGCACGTTCGGCAACGTACGGAGCTCGTGATCGGCCGGCAGCGGCTCGACCTCGAACACGTCCAGCCCCGCCCCCGCGATCCGGCCCGCCCGGAGGGCCGACACCAGGGCGGCCTGATCGACGATGGCCGCCCGCGAGGTGTTGACCAGATAGGCGGTGGGCCGCATCAGCGACAACTCGCGCTCACCGATCAGCCCCCGCGTCCGATCGCTCAGCACGAGGTGCACGGAGACGATGTCCGATCCGGACAGCAGCGCGTCCTTGGACGGGGCGAGGCGTACCCCGTGGGCCGCGGCCCGCTCCTTCGTCAGGTTCTCGCTCCACGCCACGACGTCCATCCCGAACGCCTGCCCGATCTCCGCCGTCCTGGTGCCGATCTTGCCGAGTCCGAGGAGGCCGAGCGTGCGGCCGTGCAGGTCGGCGCCCAGGGTGCTCTGCCAGGGACCGCCAGTGCGCATGGCGGTCGCCTCGGGGACCAGGTTGCGTACCAGGCCGAGGATGAGTGCCCAGGTCAGCTCGACCGGTGGCGTGGAGGTGCTGCCCGTGCCGCACACCGTGACGCCGCGGGCGCGGGCGGCGGCCAGGTCGATCGCGGCGTTGCGCATGCCGGTGCTGACGAGCAGGCGCAGGTTCGGCAGCCGCTCGAACAGCTCCGCGGGGAAGGGCGTGCGCTCGCGCATCGCGACCACGATCTCGTGGTCGCCCAGGGCGGCCACGAGGTCGTCCTGATCGGTGAAGCGCTCACGGAAGCTCGTCGCCCGCACCCGGGACCAGTCGGCCAGGCCGAGGGCCACCCCTTGGTAGTCATCCAGTACGGCGCAACGAAGCATGACGAACGATCCTCCGGCTGACATCGGCAAGCCCTCTAACCAGGCGGCGGCATTTTACTTACCCCCTGAACCGCCCCCTCCACACAGCCGTGCGTGAGGATGTCCTATGTCCGATGGGAGAGGAATAGCTGCGCGCCATCGTGAAGTGGCCGCGCCTCTACTACGCCAACGTGCACAACGCGAAGTATCCGGCGGGCGCCATCCGCGGCCAGCTCCGCCGCTGACATGCCGGGCTGACATGCCGGGCTGAGGCGCGCTGAGATGCCGTGCTGAAGTGCCGGGCTGAGATGCCGGGCTGAATGCGGCCCCCTGCTCCAGCTCCCTGGGGCGACCGGGGAGCTGGAGCCCGTTCATTCGGCGGCCAGCCGCTCTGCCTCTTCGTGCAGCGCCAGAATCAGGACCAGCTCCAGTTGGAGCCCGTCGAGATCGGTCGCCGCGAGGCCATCAAGGACGTGCATGGTGGGCCTCCCTGACCAAAGGACGCCTCACAGGTCACAACGGTTTACTACGTTTCGCTCCTGAAGCGTTCCCAGGCGGATTGACGGGTCATGCCGAGCGAGGCCCCGATGCGCTCCCAGCTGACGTCCCTGCCGCGCAGGTGCCCCACCCAGTCGCGCAGGTTGTCGTCGACCTGGGCCTGCACGGCGGCGATCTTCGGAAGATGGTCGAGGATCTGCTCCTCGCTCATGGTCTCCCACACGGGCAGCCGGGGCTCGGTGGAGGCGGCGTGGCGTTCTTGTTCGAGGATCTCGCCGCACAATCCGATGCACTCATTGCAAATGTGCACACCGGGACCGGCTACCAGTTTTTCCACCTCCCCGCTCTTCTTGTGGCAGAAGGAACAGCGGAGGTTCTCTTTCCAGTCAGGCATGGCCTGACGCTAGCCCGTCAGGCGACCCCTGACAAGCCCGACTGGCGATCCTTTTCGATCTCGGCTCCCAGGATGGTCTGCCGCTCCTCGTTGATCCTGCGGCAGAGCGTCACGTACGCCGTCAGGACCTTGCTGTACGAGTGGCGCGCCTGTTCGAGCTGGACGTGCAGGTGGACGACGCGCTCGGCGTCGCCTGATCGCTCGGCCTCGGCCAGCAACGCGCGCGCCTCGTCGACGATCTCTTCGGCGCGCATCCTCGTACGGCGGAGCAGGGCCGAGCATTCGTGCAGCTCGCCCAGCCGAGCTGAGGACCCGGCGGACCCGGCAGTATGCATGCGTGAGCCGACACCCTTCCACCAATGGGGATCAGATCCCATTCCCGCCACCTCCCCGGTCGAGGTTGCCTAACTGTAGACGCGCAACTCGCTCCGCAGGATCACACACGGTGGCCGGGGGTAGCTGAGCGCTCCCCGCGGAGAGGATTCTTCCTCCGGGTAGGAAATCCCCGTTCCTGGAACCCATTCGATGCCGGGTCGAATGTGGTAATTGGCCGGCTTGCCGCTGCTTATTCGGGGGAATGCGCTGAATCTCCGCTGATGGCAAAACCACGGGATGAAGTACGCCGATCGGCCCCGCGATGACGCACACTCGTCACATACTGAAACGGAATGACAGCGCAACGTGACTCCGGGGTGGGCTGTGGTGGCGATGTCGGCGGCAGGCAACGATGACGACACTGTGGACGACTCTGTCGATGTCAGTGTCGTCATCCCGGTGCACAACTGCCGGGACTATCTGGACAGGTGCCTCACCGCCGCGCTCGTACAGCGGGTCAAGAAGGAGCTGATCGTCGTCGACGACGGCTCCACCGACGGCAGCGCCGACCTGCTCGACCTCTACGCCGTCTACCACAGGGACGTCGTGAAGGTGATCCGCATCGGCGGGAGCGGCGGCGCCGGCCGTCCGCGCAACGTCGGGCTGCAGCACGCCACCGGCCGATACGTCTTCTTCTGCGACGCCGACGACTACCTCGGCCCCGAGGCGCTGGAGCGCATGGTCGCCATGGCCGACAGAAACGACTCCGACATCGTCCTCGGCAAGATCGTCGGGCATGGCCGGCGGGCGCCGGTGTCGATGTTCCAGCACAGCGCCGACCGGGTGGACCTCGGCGACAGCACCGTCTACAACAGCCTGAGCTGCTTCAAGCTGTTCAAGAAAGAGTTGCTCGACCGTCACCGCATCAGGTTCGGCGAGGGCGTGCGCATCGGCGAGGACATCCTGTTCACCGTCCACGCCTACTGCCACGCCGACGTCATCTCCGTGGTCGCCGACTACGACTGCTACCACCTCGTGTCCAGGCCCGACGGCAGCAGCATCATGCAGCAGCCGGGCAGCAGGGACCCGATCGCCTGGCTCGCCATGATCCGGGCGCCGATCCGGCTCATGACCGAGCACGTCGAGCCAGGCCCGCTGCGCGACCACCTGCTCCGCAGGCACTTCAGGCTGGACGCGTTCACCCAGCTCGGGGCCGTGTTCCTGGAGAGCGACGACGTGCGCCGCAAGGACATCGCGCGGGAGGTCGCGGCCCTGTGCGAGGAGTGGTACACGCCCGGCGTGCACGAGCGGCTCAACACCATCGACAGGCAGCGGGCGACCGCGCTCGACGACATCGAACGCCTGGTGCGCCTGGCCCGCATCGAGAGCGCCACGGTACGCCGCAGGCTGACCGGCGTGCGCTGGGACGGCGACCACCTGGTGGTGACCGGCGCGGCCCGGCTCGACGGCATCACCAGGGACGACGGCGTGGCCCTGGTCCTGCGTTCCCGGCACGAGCCCGCCGCCGAACTCGTCGTCCCCGCGGACCGGAAGGGGGGCGAGTTCACCGCCCGCATCGACGTGGCAGGGCTCGACTCGGGGATCTGGGACCTGCGGGTGGCGGTCGAGCTCGAAGGCGTGGTGCGCTTCGGCAGGCTGGGCGCCGACCGCGACAGCGGCGTCAACAGGCCGCCGCCGCGGCTGCTCGGCGAGGTGGTCGCGCTACCGTACTTCACCAGGGACAACGGCAACCTCAGCATCGACGTCGGCGGGCACGTGGTCGCGGTGCCAGGCTCGGTCCGGCTCATCAGGACGAGGTGGACGCTGGGGCACCGGTTGCTCATCGACGGCGAGATCGCCGTCGTCGGCACCACCCCGGCGGCCACGGCGATCAGGCGGCTCGTCTGGCGCGAGCGGCACACCGGCTGCGAACGGCCAGAGCGGTTGGTGGCGCTGCCGGGGGGCGGCTTCGCGGCCAGGCTGGCGGTGGGCCGGCTCACGCCCGGCACCTGGGACGCCTATCTGGAGCTCGACCTCGGCGGGCCGCCCGCGCGGTTCCGAGTCGAGGCCGACGCGCAGACGGTGGCGGCGCCACGCCGGTGGTGGGCGGCCGCCCTGCTCAGGACGGTGCGTCCGTACGCGACGCCGGGGAAAGGGCGGCTGAGCACGGTGGTACGGCGGCTGACGGCCCGGACCATCCTCCGGCGGATCAGGCTCTAATTGCAATATATGCGCAGTTGCACAAGTATGTCCCTAAAGGTATTCGTCGTTTTCAGGGGGCATCGCCGTGCACGTACCCGATGGCTTCTTCAATGCGGCTACGTCCGTATCGGCGGGAGCGGTGGCCGCCGCCGGGGTCGCGGTGTGCCTTCGCGGCGCGCGGCGCGAACTCGACGACCGCACAGCGCCCATGGCCGGGCTCGTGGCGGCATTCATCTTCGCCGTGCAGATGCTCAACTTCCCCGTCGCCGCGGGGACCAGCGGCCATCTGCTGGGCGGCGCGCTGGCCGCCATACTCGTCGGGCCCTATACAGGCGTCTTGTGTATGGCCGTGGTCCTTCTGGTGCAGGGGGTGTTCTTCGCCGACGGCGGGCTGACCGCGCTCGGCATCAACGTCACGATCATGGGCATCGTCACCGTGCTCGTCGGCTGGGCGGTCTTCAAGCTGGTCACCGGGCTGGCCAGGGGCAAGGGCGGGGTCACTGTGGCGGCGTTCCTGGCCGCGCTGATCTCCGTGCCTGCCTCGGCGCTGGTGTTCACGCTGCTGTTCTGGATCGGGGGGACGGCGCCGATCGAGGTGTCCGCGGTGGCGGCCGCGATGGGCGGCGTGCACCTGCTGATCGGGATCGGCGAGGGCCTGATCACGGCGATGACCGTCGGCGCCGTGCTCGCCGTCCGCCCCGACCTCGTGTACGGCGCCCGCGGCCTGGCCAAGCCCCTGGTCCTGCGCGGCACCGAGGGCACCACGACCGTGGAAGAGCCTGAGCCGGCCCCCGCGCGTGGTGTGGCCGGGCCGTTCCTGCTCGGCGGGCTCGGGCTGATCGCCGTGCTGGCCGGCATCGTGTCCTTCTTCGCCTCATCCGACCCGGACGGGCTGGAGGCGGTCGCCGAGAACAAGGGCTTCCTGGACCAGGCGACCGACCACGTGATGGGAGAGTGGGCGCTGGCCGACTACGGTGACGTAGGCGGCATCCCCGTGGGGGTGGCCGGGATCATCGGCGTCGGGCTCGTGTTGCTCATCGCCGGAGCCCTGGCCTACGCCGCGCGGAGTCGTAACAAGATCAAGGTGTGATTCGTGGGCGCTGGGCATCATCACCGGCTCTATCTGCCGGGCGGGTCCGTCGTGCACCGGCTGCCGTCTCAGTGCAAGCTGGTCGCCGTGCTCGCCTTCGCCGTCGTGGTGGTGGCCACGCCGCGTGAGCGGCTCTGGGCGTTCGCGCTCTACGCGGCGCTGCTCGGGGCGGTCGTGGTCGCGGCTCGGGTGCCGCCGGCGTACGTCGCGCGGCGGATGGTGATCGAGGTGCCGTTCGTGTTGTTCGCGTTCCTCATCCCGGTCATCGGGATGGGGGAGCGGACCACGGTGCTGGGGCTGTCGCTGAGCGTGCCAGGACTCTGGGCGGCCTGGAACATCCTGGCCAAGGCCACTCTCGGGGTGGTCGCGTCGATCCTGCTGGCGGCCACCACGGAGCCGCGGGCCATCCTCATGGGGGCGCAGCGGCTGCGGCTGCCGAGCCTGCTGGTGCAGATCGCCATGTTCATGCTGAGGTACCTGGACGTGATCATGGATGAGATGCGGCGGATGCGGGTGGCGCGGGAGTCCCGCGGGTTCGAGGCACGAAATTTCCGGCATATCCCTGTGGTCGCGCGGTCCGCCGGGGCGCTGTTCATTCGCTCGTACGAGCGGGGCGAGCGGGTGCATCTGGCCATGCTCAGCCGCGGATACTCAGGACAGATGCCGATAATTGAGGATATGTCGGCATCCGTTCGTCAATGGGGCGTGGCGCTCGCCCTGCCCGCCGCCGCCCTCGCCGTGTTGGGACTCTCCCTGTGAACTCTCTGGAAGTCACGCAGCTCGCCTACGCCTACCCCGACGGCACGCAGGCGCTGTTCGGCGTGGACCTCACGATCGCCAGAGGTGAGCGCGTGGCGCTGCTCGGCCCCAACGGCGCCGGCAAGACCACCCTCGTCATGCATCTCAACGGGATTCTCACTGCCGGGCACGGCAGTGTCACCGTGGCCGGCACCCCGGTGCGCCAGGACACGCTGAAGGAGGTCAGGCAGCGCGTCGGCCTGGTCTTCCAGGACCCCGACGACCAGCTCTTCATGCCCACGGTCCGCGACGACGTGGCCTTCGGCCCGGCCAACGCCGGCGTCCGCGGCGAGGACCTGGACCGGGTGGTCAAGGTCGCGCTGGAGCGGGTCGGCATGCTGGACGCCGCCGACCGGCCGCCGCACCACCTGTCGTTCGGGCAGCGGCGCCGGGTGGCGGTGGCGACCGTGCTGGCCATGGAGCCGGAGATCCTGGTGCTGGACGAGCCCTCGTCCAACCTGGACCCGGCGGCCCGCAGGGAGCTGGCCGAGATCCTGCGCTCGCTGGACGTGACGGTGCTCATGGTCACCCACGATCTTCCGTACGCGCTGGAGTTGTGCGAGCGCTCGCTGATCCTCTCCGGTGGGGTGATCGCCGCGGACGGCCCCACGCGCGGGCTGCTCGCCGACGCGGAGCTGCTGGCCAGACACCGTCTGGAGCTCCCGTACGGCTTCGCCATCCCGGAAGGGCGAGACGGTTAAGCGCGGCCTTGTCCGCCGGCATCCGCCTCTTCGTAGTTTGTGTATGCCCGGTATCCGGGGATGTCGAAGTACAGTGGCTCATCGAGGAGAGGGGCCAAATGAAGCTGCGGCTTGCGCGACATGCCCTGGGAGACGCCGTGGTGGTGGCCGTCGAGGGAGAGCTTGACCTGTTCACCGCACCGTTCCTCCGTGACGAGGTGCGTGACGCCATCAAGCAGGACGGCGCCAGGCTCGTGCTCGATCTGCAGCAGCTGTCATTCATGGACTCCAGCGGACTGTCCGTGCTGATCGAGGCCTGGCGGCTGGCGACGGGCGAGGGCGGCGGGGTGTCACTCGCGGCGCCGCAGGCGCCCGTGGCGCGCATCCTGCGCACGACCGGGCTGGACCGCCGGATCAAGGTGTACTCCGACGTTGACAGTGCCGTGGGAGAGATTTAACCCGGCCCCGAGTAGAACTTCATTCGGTCGGCGGGTTAGGGTCCGGGATATGGACGTGAACGGATCTGCAGCAATCATCTCCGGCGGCGCCAGCGGCCTCGGTGAGGCCACCGCACGCGAGTTGGCCCGCGCCGGCGCCACCGTGGTCGTCGCCGACCTCAACGAGGAGCGCGGCAAGGCCGTCGCCGACGAGATCGGCGGCGTCTTCGCCAGGACCGACGTGTCGGACGACGAGCAGGTGCAGGCGGCCGTCGACGCCGCGGTGGCCACCGGCAAGCCGTTGCGCGTCGTGGTCAACAGCGCGGGCATCGGCTGGGCCGAGCGCACGGTCAACCGCGAGGGCAAGCCGCACAGCCCGGCTAGCTACCGCAAGGTGATCGAGGTCAACCTGATCGGCACGTTCAACCTCATGCGCATCGCCGCCGCCGCGATCGCCAAGACCGAGCCGGCCGACGCCGACGGGCAGCGCGGCGTGGTGATCAACACGGCTTCCGTGGCGGCGCTGGAGGGGCAGATCGGGCAGTTGGCGTACTCCGCGTCCAAGGGCGGCATCGTGGGCATGACCGTTCCGGCCGCGCGTGACCTGTCCGCGATCGGCGTACGGGTGAACACGATCTGCCCCGGCATCATCGACACCCCGATCTACGGCTTCTCGGCCAACGCCGACGAGTTCAAGGCCAAGCTGGTGGCTCCGGTGGTGTTCCCCAAGCGGATGGGACAGGCCGGCGAATTCGCGCACCTGGTACGCGCGCTGATCGAGAACGACTACATGAACGCCGAGGTCGTCCGCTTCGATGGGGGGATTCGGTTCCAGCCCAAGTGACGCTGACGCGGGGGGCGTGCCCCCCGCGAACCCCCCCAGCCATGCGGGGGGCGTGCCCCCCGCAAG
>NZ_JADOGI010000121.1 GCF_015645445.1 Nonomuraea cypriaca
CCCAATGGGTGACTGCTTTCAAAAGCGGTGATTGGGATTGTTGTTCCAGGGATGACTGCTTCCGAAGACGGATTGTTGTTCCAGGGGTGTGCTCCCTAAGAGGTGGCTGGGGTGGTGTTTCGGGGGCGGCTGGAGGTAGGGTTGCAAGTTTTGTTGTTTTGTGGGTGCTTGAGTTGAAGGGGTGTTGGTGAGTCCGACCTTGGGGCTGCAGTTGCTGGTCGTGGCTGCGGGGGCGGTCGGGGTGGCGGCGGTGGCCAGGCGAGTGGGGTGGCCGGCTCCGTTGCTGCTGGTGGTGGCTGGGCTGGTGGTGTCGCCGGTGGTTCCGGCGGTGCCGTTGGAGCCTGAGCTGGTGTTGTTCGTGTTTTTGCCGCCGTTGCTCTACTCGGCGGCACTCGACAGCTCCTATCTGCGCCTGCGTGACGTCAAGCGGCCGGTGGCGCTGCTGTCGATCGGGCTCGTGCTGTTCACCACGGCGGTTGTCGGGCTGGTCGTCCACCTGCTGCTGCCCGGTCTGCCGCTGGCACTGGCGTTCGCGCTAGGCGCCATCATCGCGCCGCCGGACGCCGTGGCCGCCGTCGCGGTCGGCCGCCGGCTGGGGCTGCCGCGCAGGTCGCTGACGATCCTGATCGGCGAGAGCCTGTTCAACGACGCTACGGCGCTGACGGCGTACCGTGTGGCGCTCGGGGCGTTCACGGGTGGCACCGTGGACCTGCTCGACAGCACCGGGCAGTTCTTGTTCGCCGCGGTCGGCGGCGTGGCGATCGGACTGGCGCTGGCGTTCGCGTTCGCGTGGCTGTTCGAGCGCACGCGCGACTCGCTGGTCGAGAACACGCTGATGCTGCTGATCCCGTTCGCCGCCTTCCTGGCGGCCGAGTCCGTGCACGCCTCCGGCGTGATCGCGGTGGTGATCGTCGGCCTCTACCTGGGCAACCGCATGCACCTGCGCGGGTACGGCACGCGGCTGGTGTCCGGCGCGGTGTGGAAGGTCACCGACTTCTTCCTCGAGGCGATCGTGTTCGCGCTGATCGGGCTGCAGCTCGTGACCGTGATCGAAGGCATCTCCGGCTTCGGCGCGTGGCAGGTGGCCGGCTACGCCGTCGCGGTGCTGGCGGTGACGATCCTCAGCAGGTTCGTGTGGGTGTTCGCCGTGACCTCGCTGATGACGGTGCTGAGCAGGGGCGCCCGGCTGGCCCCGACGCGACAGCAGTCGGTGATCCTGGGCTGGGCGGGCATGCGCGGCGTGGTGTCCCTGGCGGCGGCGTTCGCGCTCCCGCCGGGGATCCTGCCGCGCGACCGCGCGATGCTGCTCTTCCTGACGTTCACCACCGTGATCGGCACCCTGCTCATCCAGGGCACCACGTTCCCCGCACTGATCAGGCGGCTGGGTGTGTCGAGCGCACAGGAGCAGTACGAAGACCGCCTGGCCGAGGCGGCGGCCCAGCAGGCCGCGTTGGAGGCGGGCCTGGCGGAGCTGGAGCGCCTGACCGGCGAGCAGGAGGGCGAGCCCGACGAGATCCAGCGGCAGGTCATCGAACAGCTCAGGGAGAAGTCCTGGCGCCGCTCGCTGACCGCGTGGGAACGCCTGGGCGGCGGCACCGGTCCGGGCGGCGCGGAGACCCCGAGCGCGCTCTACCGCCGGCTGCGCCGCGACATGCTCCAGGCCGAGCGTGAGGTGTTCGTCCGCCTGCGCGACGAGCGCCGCCTCGACGACGAGGTCCTGCGCGAGGTGATGGCCGAACTCGACTTCGAGGAGGCCATTCTCGAACGCGACTAGCCCTTCCGGCTGTCCAACGCGACCAGCCCATTCGGCCGTTCAACGCGACTAGCCCTTCCGGCCGTCCAACGCGACCAGCCCATTCGGCCGTTCAACGCGACTAGCCCTTCCGGCCGTCCAAGGCGACCAGCCCATTCGGCCGTTCAACGCGACTAGCCCATTCGGCTGTCCACGAAGCACCACCGCCAGTCCTCGCCGCGCTCGAAGGACTGGACCACCGGGTGACCCGTCCCGTGGAAGTGCGCGGTGGCGTGTTTCATCGGCGAGGAGTCGCAGCACCCGATGTGGCCGCACTCCAGGCAGCGGCGCAGGTGAACCCACGTGCCGCCGGACGCCAGGCACTCCTCACAACCCTCCGGCGTGTTCGCCGAAGGGTCGCCGGCCTGGGAAAGATGCTCGCAAGTCGCCATATAGGAAATCCTAGGCCCCGCGCACCAGCACACCGGCGCAGGACGCCGGCCGGACGGCAGGCAGGCGCGTGGGCGGCAGGCATGGTGGCCGGACGGCAGGGCAGGCCTGTGGCAGGCCATCACGGTGTCGGCCTGGGCTATCGGGGGTCGGGTGGGCGAGCCGAGAGTCGTCCACCCGGCAGGCGCCCACCCGCCGATTACTATTCGGCGCTGTCCGGGCCGGTGTCCGGGCCGGGTTCCGGGTCGTCGTTCGCTTCGATGGTCGGCGCGTCGTCCGTGGTGTCGCCTGTGGTGTCGGTCCTGGCGTCGTCTGGGGTGGGGTCTTTGGCGGTGTTGCTGGGGGGTGATTGGTGGCAGTGGGTGGTGCAGCCGGCGAAGCGGGCCGGGTTCATGGGTGGGAACGGGGTGGGCGGTACACGTTCCAGGGCGGTTGTCATCGTGTTCTTCCAGATGGGGCCGGGGATGGTGGCCCCCTGTACCGCCCCGTAGTACCGTCCGCCGATCGCCACGCCCCTCAGTTTGTGCTGCTGGGCGCCGCGCGGGTCACCGAGGCTCACCGCCGCCGCCAGATCAGGGGTGAAGCCGGCGAACCAGGCGGCCGCGTAGTCGTCGGTCGTGCCCGTCTTGCCGGCCGCGTCCCGCCCGATGCCGCCGACGCCGCTCATCGTGCCCTTGGTGAACACCCCGGACAGCACCTCCGCCGCCGCGTCCGCGACCTCGGGGTCGAGCGCCTTCCCGCACTCCGGCCGGTAGCGGGTGGTCCTCCCGTCGCGGTCGGTGATGCGGGTGATCGCCATCGGCGCGCAGTACCTGCCGCGCGCCCCGATCGCGGCGTACGCGGTGGCCACCGTCACCGGGTCCATCTCGTTGACGCCGAGCACGAAAGTCTCGTACTCCTGCAGTCGCTTCCCGTCAGATCGGTGGATGCCCAGTGACTTGGCCGTCGTCACGGTGTCGCACAGCCCCGCCCGCTGCTCCAGTTCCATGAAGAACGTGTTCACCGAGTCCCACGTGCCGGTCCGCAGCGTCTTCCAGCCGGGGGAGCCCTCGTCGTTGGTGACGGTGTGGCTGGGGTCGCCGACGTTCTGGCCCGCGCAGTTCTTGAACGTCGCGTACCCGGGCGCCCGGTAACCGGCTCCCGCCTCCAGGCCGTCGTCCACCTCCATGCCCTCGCTCAACGCGGTGAGCAGGGTGAACGTCTTGAACGTGGAGCCGGCCTGGAATCCGGTCGCGCCCCCGTGCGCGGCGTCCGCGACCACGTTGTACGCGATCTCGTCCCTGGCGGCGCTCCCGCCGTACGGCCGGCTGGCGGCCATGGCCTTGATCGCGCCGGTGCCCGGCTGGACCAGGGCCTCGGCCGCCACCGGGTCGTCGGAGGCGTGGACGTACGCCTTGATCGCCTGGTCCGCGGCGGTCTGCATGGCCGGGTCGATCGTGGTGCTGATCGTCAGGCCGCCGCGGTTGAGCATGTCCAGGCGGGCCTTCGAGGTGCGGCCGAAGGCGGGGTTGCGGAGGATCTCCTGGCGGACGTATAGGCAGAAATACGGATATTTGCTGGACTCGCAGCCTCCAGGGAGCTTCGTTCCCTTGTATCCGAGTTTGCTGGCCTTGGCCTCCGCCGCCTCGGCCGTCGTGATCTCGCCCAGCTCGGCCATCCGGTTCAGCACGACGTCGCGTCGCTCGCGCAGCCGCTCGCGGTGCTCGGCGCCGAGGTTGGGGTCGGTGGCGTTCGGGTCCTGTACGGCCCCCGCCAGCGTCGCCGCCTGCGGCAGCGTCAGGTCGGCGGCGCGTACCCCGAAGAAGCGCCTGGCCGCCGCCTCGACCCCGTAGGCTCCGGCGCCGAAATACGCGATGTTCAGATATTTCGCGAGAATCTGGTCTTTGGTGTACTTCTCCTCGAGCCCCATCGCGTACCGCAGCTCCTTGAGCTTGCGCGCGTAGCTGGCCTCCAGCGCCGCGTCCCGCTCCTGGTCGGTGCCGGCGGAGTTGAGCAGCACCTGCTTGACGTACTGCTGGGTGATGCTCGACCCGCCCTGGCTCACCTTGCCCGCCTGGAGGTTCCTGGCGAACGCCCGCAGGGTGCCCTCGACGTCGATCGCGCCGTGCTCGTAGAAGCGGAAGTCCTCGATCGCCACGATCGCGCTCTTCATGACCTCCGCGATCTCGTCGAAGTCCACGACCTGGCGGTATTCCTCGTAGAACCGCGCGATCTCGCCGCCCCTGGCGTCCCGCACGATCGTGACCTCGGCCGGCGGCGGCTCGGCGAGGTCGGCGGGCTTGAGGTCGACCTCGTTCGCCGCCGCCACGAACCCGTACCCCGCGCCCCCCACGGCCGGGAACGCGATCCCGGCCACGAGCACGCCCGCCGCCATCCCCACGGCCGCGAGCCCCGCCATCTTCGTCCCCCGACGTGACATCAGAGCTTGCCGAGGCCGCGGGCCAAAATCTCGGCGGTCTCCGCGATGACCTCGTCGTCGACGGAGGTTGCCTTGCGGTTGGTGTAGATCGACAGGATGACGGGCGCGGCGCCCTTCGCGGGCCAGGCGACGGCGATGTCGTTGGCCAGCCCGGCCTCGGCGTTGGTGCCGGTCTTGTCGCCGATCGTCCAGGTCTTGGGCAGGCCGGCGCGGATGCGGGCGTCGCCGGTCTCGTTGGCGATCAGCCAGGCGTTGAGCCGTCCCCGGTCCTTGGCGGTCAGGGCGTTCCCGGTCGTGAGAGCGCGCAGGTCCCGCGCGATGGCGGCGGGCGTGGTGGTGTCGCGCTTCTCCTTGACCGTCCAGTCGTTCAGCTCGGTCTCCCAGCGGTCCAGGCGGGAGATCGGGTCCTTCAGCGTGCGGAAGTACTTCGTCAGGCCGGCCGGCCCGCCGATCTGCCTGAGCACCATGTTGGCCGCGGTGTTGTCGCTCAGCGTGATGGCCGCCTCGCACAGCTGGGCGACGGTCAGGCCGTCCGCGACGTGGTCCTCGGTGGTCGGCGAGTTGGGCTTCACGTCGGCGGCGGTCCACTTGACGACCTTGTCCATCAGGCCCGGCTCGGAGGTGCGGGCCCGGTGCAACGCGGCGGCGCAGATGGGCGCCTTGGACGTCGACAGCAGCGGGAAACGCTCACCGCCCCGGTACGTGATCGTCTTCCCGGTGGCCGTGTCGATGGCGTACGCGCCGATCCGCCCCTTGTACGACGCCTCCAGTGCGCGCAACGCCTTCCGCGCGGCCGCCTCGCCCGACGCCGGTGCCGCGGTCGCCGATGCCTCAGTCGTAGGCGTGGTCGCGGCCGAGGCCGGAGCCGTGCCGAGAGTGGCGCCCGCCAGCAGGGCGGCGGTCAGTCCGGTCGCCGCCGCCGTCGTCGCGGGGGCGAGGATACGCGGGTGTCGCATGCCGAAATCCTTGCTCTTCGTCCGTCAGAGGACAGGAGCAAAGCAGATGCGATCAGCAGATGTCTAATAGCGATATCGGGAAGTGTTCGATATCTGTTTTTGGATGGTCGCAGGTCAGGGGATCGTGGCGATCCGGCGGCGGATTGGAAGGACTCGGTCACGCTCCGGGGCCGGAACGCTTGGGTAGGGTCGGGGCATGCGACTCCACAAGAGCCGATTCGTGCCCCTGGCCGTCTTCGCCGTGTGCGTTTTCGCCGCGGGGTGCGGCGAAGTCAACAGCACCATCGACAAAGCCCAGGCGTGCCTGGAGGCACCCAAGATCGTGTCCGAGCTGGGCACGAACATCGCCCAGTTCGCCAACGATCCGCAGGCCATGGACAAGGCCATCGACGACGCCGCCGGCAAGCTCAACGGCGTGGCCGACCAGGCGGCCAACACCACGCTGAAGGAGGCCTCCGACAACCTGGCCTCCACCCTGAGCGGCATCAACGTGACGAGCGTCAACGACGCCGTCGACGCCGCCCAGAAGGTCAGCACCGACAGCGCCGCCTACCTGGAGAAGGTGACCCAGGCGTGCACCTGAGCCGGGTGAAGCAAGAATCCCGGCTTCTCTAGGGGAAATAGGTACGAATTAGCGTTTTCTCCATGGAACCCGACCCGCGTTTCACCTTGGCCAACGAACGTACCTTCCTCACCTGGCTGAGCACGGCGCTGGCGCTCTGCGCGGGTGGGGTGGCCATGGCGGCCGTGCCGGCGGACGTGTTCGTGCCGTGGATCCGCACCGGACTCGCGGTGATCCTCGTCACGCTCTCCGCGCTGGCGGCGGGCATGGCCTACCCGCGCTGGCGCAACATCCAGCGGGCGTTGCGCCGTCAGGAGCCGCTCCCGCCGCCCGCGCTCGCCTCCGTCTTCGGCTACGGCGTCGCGGTCGTGGCCGTGCTCGCCCTCGTCCTCATCATCCTGTCGGCATGAGACGCGAGCGCGACGTGACCGACGAGATCTGGGACCGGGGCCTGCAGAGCGAGCGTACGAGACTCGCCTGGGTGCGTACGGCCGTGGCGCTGTCCACCGGCGGGCTCGGCGCGACCGGCCTGTCCATCAGGCAGGGCCTGCCGGTGGTCGCCGCCGTCGCGTTCGCGCTGGCCGCGCTCTGCGGCGGCGTGCTGCTCATCAGGACGAAGGTCCGCTTCCGCCGCGTACAGGCGGCCCTGCACGCGGGAACGCCGGTGAACGCGGGCCTCGACGCGCTCTTCGCCTGGCTCGGCACGCTCAGCGTGGTGGCGGGCGCCTTCGCGTTCGTGCTCGCGGTCGGGTGAGCCGGGTTGCGAGCACGCGAGACGCGGACGGAGACTCGAAGGTGAGGGGGTGACCTCATTGGTAGAGGAAGAGATCAGGAGCGTGCCTTTCGAGTGCCGCGGCTGCTGGCACGTCTGGGAAGAGGATTACCAGGTCAGGCACATTGAAGACCGGCATGGCAACGAAGGGGTGATCTGGCTGCGGGCCGGGGTGCCGGTGCCGCCGCCGTCCCCGGGTGCCATCTGCCCGCGCTGCGGGTCCCAGCAGGCGACGATGTTCCCTGAGGGCTACCTGGCGCGTCATCCGGAGTTGCGGAGGCCGCCTGAGCCGGAGGAGCCCGACCCGACCCCGCTGTTGAGCCCGGTGCGGAAGCCGTATTACTGACAACTAACCTGACTCAGGGTAAGCCTTTCATAACGTGAAGTGTCGGAAGCACGTCTTGCGAGGGCCTGAAGCCGGACGGACACTCGGGTCGAACGATGATCCGCATCCGGGGGTGGTGCTCGTGCCAGCTGGTTTCGACACCCGTGAGACCTGGCCGTACGAATGCCTGCGTTGCCTGCACGTCTGGGAGGAGGACTTCGTCGTCCGCCACCTCGCCGACGCCTACGGCAACGAGACGAAGGTCTGGCTCAGTTCGGGAGTGCCGGTGCCGCCGCCTTGGGCAGGCGCGTGTTGCCCGGGCTGCGGCGCCTACTACGTGACCTCGTTCCCGTCCGGCTACCTGGCTCGCCATCCCGAGCTGCTGTCCGCGGCGGAGCCGGAGGACGAGCCGTACACCGAGCCGTATATCAGGCCGAACAGCAGGCCGGACAGGGCGCCCGTCAAGCGGAGGCACCTGTCCGGCCGGCTGCTGATCGCGTTCGGAGTGCCGCTGGCCGTGTTCGTGGGCTGGGAGTTCTACGCGAGCTTCGTGGCCCACGCGCACACCGGTCCCTAGCTGAGGCTGTCCAGCCAGGCCTGGTGCAGTCCGGCGAAGCGGCCGGAGGCGGCGATGAGCCGGTCGGGCGGCCCGTCCTCGACGATCTCGCCCCGGTCCATGACCAGGACCCGGTCGGCGATCTCCACGGTCGACAACCGGTGCGCGATGATCAGCGCCGTCCGGTCGGCGAGGATGGTCCGCAACGCCCGCTGCACCAGGCGCTCACTCGGCACGTCGAGGCTGGAGGTGGCCTCGTCGAGGATGAGCACCGCGGGATCGGCGAGGAACGCCCTGGCGAACGCGACGAGCTGGCGCTGCCCGGCGGACATGCGGCCGCCGCGCTTGCCGACCTCGGTGTCGTAGCCCTCGGGCAGCGCCGCGATGAACTCGTGCGCGCCGATCGCCTTGGCCGCCTCGCGCACCTGCCGGTCGGTGGCGTCGGGCCTGCCGAACCTGATGTTGTCCGCGACCGTGCCGGTGAACAGGAAGTTCTCCTGCGTCACCATGACCACGGCCTGACGCAGCGCCGGCTCGTCCAGCATGCGCAGGTCGACGCCGTCGAGCAGCACCCGGCCCTCGGTGGGGTCGTAGAAGCGCGAGATCAGCTTGGCCAGCGTGGTCTTGCCCGCGCCCGTCGACCCGACGAGCGCCACGCTCTGCCCGGCCGGGATCGTCAGGTCGAGATTCGGCAGGATCGGCATCTCCTCGACGTAGGCGAACCTGACGCCGTCGAAGCGCACCTTGCCGCGCGCCCGGCCCTGCGGCAGCGCGGCCGGCTTGCGCGGCTCCGGCACCGAAGGCTCCTCCTCCAGCACGCCGGACAGCTTCTCCAGCGCCGCGCCCGCCGACTGCAGCGTGTTGTAGAACTGGCTGATCTCCTGCATCGGCTCGTAGAACTGCCGCAGATACAGCAGGAACGCGGCCAGCACCCCGACCGTGACCTCGTCGTGGAAGGCCAGCCAGCCGCCATAGAGCAGCACGACGGCCACGGTCACGTTGCCGATCAGCTTGATCCCGGGCATGAACACCGCGATGAGCCGCATGCCGCCCGCGTTCGCGCCCCGGTAGTCGTCGTTGAGCTGCCCGAAGATCTCCTGGTTGCGCGGCTCCCTGCGGAAGGCCTGCACCGCGCGGATGCCGGTCATCGACTCCACGAAGTGGACGATCACCAGCGCCACCGTCTCCCGGGTGCGCCGGTAGACGATCGCCGACTGGCGCCTGAACCACCGGGTGAACAACAGCAGCAACGGCAGCGGGACCAGCGCCACCAGGCCGAGGTGCACGTCCAGCACCAGCAGCAGCGCCGCCGTGCCGAACATCGTCAGCACCGCCGTCACCAGCCCGTCGAACCCCGACTGGAGCAGCTCGGCGATGGCCTCGATGTCGGAGGTGAGCCGGGAGATGACCCGGCCGGAGGTGTACTTCTCGTGGAAGCTCAGCGACAGCCGCTGGAAGTGGTCGAACACCCTCCTGCGCAGCTCCAGCAGGACGCTCTGGCCGATCTTCCCCGACAGCCGCAGGAAAGCCTGCCGGGTGAGCGCCTGCGTGAGCGCCGCGGCCAGGATCACGCCGACCACGGTCAGCAGCGTGGCAGGACCCTCGCCACGTGTCATCGGCGGGATGCCCGCGTCGATCCCGACCTTCACCAGGTAGGGGATCGCGAGCCCGGCCGCGCTCGACAGGACGATGATCGCCGTCAGCAGCGCGATCGACTTCCGGTACGGTCTCAGCAGGTCGCCGAGCAACCTCCGGGACCGCACCCGGAGCAGGACCGACACCTTTTCCGATAGCTCGTCCTGTTCCTCGGAGGCGACGCCGCGCCAGGTCGTCGCGGTCGTCATCGCAGTGCCCCTTCCGAGGGATCGAGGTCGGCGTCCTGGGCCAGCAGCTCCCGGTATTCGGGCACGTTCCGCAGCAGCTCGGTGTGGCGGCCGACGTGCGTGATCGTGCCGTTCTTCAGCAGCGCCACCTTGTCGGCCAGCAGCACGGTGGAGGCCCGGTGCGCGACCACGATGCCGGTGGCCTCGCGCAGCACGTGCCGCAGCGCCTCCTCCACCAGCGCCTCGGTCTCGACGTCGAGCGCGGACAGCGTGTCGTCGAGCACCAGGATCTGCGGCTTGCTCAGCACCGCCCTGGCCAGGGCGAGCCGCTGGCGCTGCCCGCCGGACAACGACAGACCCTGCTCGCCGATGCGCGTGTCGAGACCCCACGGCAGGTCGTACACGAACATGGCCTGCGCGGTCTGGATCGCGGCGGCCACCTCCTCCTCGGTGGCGTCGAGCCGGCCGAGGGTGAGGTTCTCGCGCACGCTCATCGAGAACAGCGTCGGCTCCTCGAACGCCGTGGCCACCACCGAGCGCAGCGCCGGCAGCGTGAGGTCGCGTACGTCGTGGCCGTCGATCGTGACCCGGCCCGCGGTCGGGTCGATCAGCCGGGGCACCAGCGCGGTCAGCGTGGTCTTGCCCGAGCCGGTCGCGCCCACGACGGCGACCGTCTCGCCGGGGCTCACCTCCAGCCAGACGTCGTGCAGCACCTGCTCGTCGGAGTCGGGGAAGCGGAACCCGACGCCCTCGAAGCGCAGGTGGCCGCGCGGGCGCTCGATGGAGTCCGCGCCGCCTTCGATGGCAGGGACGGTGTCCATGACCTCCATGACGCGGTCGGCGGAGGTCATCGCCTCCTGGGCCATGGCCAGGATGTGGCCGAGGCTCGCGATGGGCCACACGAGCTGGAGCATCAGCGTCGTGAACGCCACCAGCCCGCCGAGCGTCAGCGCGCCGGAGCCGACGGCCAGCGCGCCGAGCAGCAGCACCAGGGCGAGCGTGATGTTGGGGATCACCCCGAGGAAGGCGAAGAACTTGGCCGACAGGCGCACCTTGTCCATCGACGTGCCGTAGACCTTGAGCGCGGCGTCGTCGTAGGTGTCGTAGACGTGGTGGCGGCGGCCGAACGCCTTGATCGTACGGATCCCGATGGCCGACTCCTCGACGAGCGTGGCGAGGTCGCCCTGCTCGTCCTGGACCTGGCGGGAGATCCTGATATAGCGCTTCTCGAACCGCAGCGACATCAGCACGATCGGCACGGCCGAGGCCGCCACCAGGAGCCCCAGCGGCCAGTACTTGTTCAGCAGCAGCACGGTCACCGTGATCAGCTGGATGACGTTCATGACCAGGAAGAGCATGCCGAAACCGAGGAAGCGGCGGATCGTGGACAGGTCGGTCGTGGCCCGGGACAGCAACTGGCCGGACTGCCACTCTCCGTGGAAGCCCATGGGCAGGCGCTGCAGGTGCTCGTAGAGGTCGTCGCGCAGGGTGGTCTCGAGCCCGAGCACGGGCTTGATCTGCGCCCACCGCCGCAGGAAGATCAGGAACGCTTCGACGGCGCCCACCCCGAGGGCTAACAACCCGAGCGGGAGCAGCGCGCCTTGGTCGCCGTGGAGCACGGGACCGTCGACGACCTGTTCGCTGATGAGGGGGAGCGAGATGCCGGCACCGATGCCGACGATCGCGGCCAGCCAGATGAGGATCAATCGGCCGGCGTACGGGCGGAGGTAGGACTTCATCCGCCACAGGGAGTTGGAGGAGAGCAGGGGACGGCGAGGTATGTGCGTATCGGGAGGCATCCCGTCTAGGTTAATACGCCGGATCAAGCCATTTTCTGTCGCCCCCAGGGTCGGTTTCTTGTACCTGACGTGCGCAAATGTGAGCGATCCTGCACGTCGGCGCCCCTGACCACGCCGGACGTCGTCACGGAGACCGGCGAATCCGAGCCGGCGCCTCCGCGGCCGGCGCCGCAGCAGTTGACCTGCGGTTTGTACGCTCCGTGACAGAGTGGTGGCATGGGTGGCGGGCGCTCCATCAGGGCTCGGATGACGATCGCGACGGTGGTGGTGTTCGGCGTCATCCTGCTCGTGGGAGTGGTGGCGATCTCGCTGGCGTACCCGGTGTGGGCCAGGAACGCGCTCACCGACCAGGCCGACAGCGCCAGCCGCCATCTCGCCACCGTCATCGACTACTACCGGTTCCGCGGGCCGATCCCGCCGCTGCGGGGTGTCCAGGTCATGCAGGTCGTCGACACGCGCGGCCGGGTCGTGGCCTCCACGCGGGCGCTCGGGGGGCAGCCGCCGCTCACCAGTAAGGTGCCGACAGGCGGCGACTCGCGGGTGAGCGACGAGGTGTGCAGGTCCGACGGCTGCCTGCTCGTGGTGGGCACGAGCAACCGCGTCACCGTGTACGGGCCGGTCGTCGCGTACGCGGCCGTGCGGGAGCCGTTCCTGCTGAACTCGCCGTTCCTGCCGGCGCTGCTGCTCGCGTCGTCGGGGCTGCTGCTCACCCTGATGGGCTGGGGCGCCTGGTACGGCGTCGGGCGGGTGCTGGCCCCCGTGGAACGCATCCGGTCGGGGCTCGAACACTTCGGCGCCGCGGACCTGAGCCGGCGGATCGAGGTGCCGGACACCGAGGACGAGGTCGCCGAGCTGGCCGCCACCGTCAACGACACGCTGAGCCGGCTGGAGATGGCCGTCGAGCGGCACCGGCGGTTCGTCTCGGACGCCTCCCACGAGCTGCGCACCCCCATCACGGCGCTGATGGTGCGCCTGGAGGCGGGGGCCGATGACCTGGACCCGGCGGACTGGCGGGCGGCGCTGGAGGAGGCGCGGCGGTTGTCCGACATCGTGCAGGACCTGCTCCTCATGGCCCGGCTGGACGCGCGGGCGGTGGTGGAGCGGGAGCGGATCGACCTGGGCGGGCTCGTCGAGGAGGAGGTCGCCCGCCGGTCCGGCCGGCTGCCGGTGACCACGAAGACCGAGCCCGGCGTCGTCGTCGAGGGGAGCCGGCTGCAGCTGGCCCGGCTGCTGACGAACCTGCTGTCCAACGCCGACCGGTACGGGGACTCCGCCGTGCTTGTGTCCGTATGGGGAGAGGGGGATCAGGCGGTGTCCGAGGTCGTGGACGACGGGCCCGGGATTCCGCCGGAGATGCGGGAGCGGGTGTTCGAGCGGTTCACCCGGCTGGATCGGACGCGCTCCAGGGACGCCGGGGGCAGCGGGCTCGGCCTGCCGATCGCCCGCGACATCGCCCGGGCCCACGGCGGCACCCTCCACATCGGGGAGGGCCCGGGAGCGCGCCTGATCCTCCGCCTCCCCCGGCTGTAGCGCGGGGTCTCGTACGGCGTACGGAGCTGTGATCCAGGCCATGACGGTGCATGTGGGGCGTCTGGAGGGCACCCGGTGAGCCGCGGATGCCCTCCGGAGCCGGTCAGTACCAGTTGTGCGATCTCCAGTGTCCCCAGGCGCCGCAAGGCCGGCCGTACCTCCCCTTGATGTAAGCCAGGCCCCACCGGATCTGCGTTTCCGGGTTGTGCTTCCAGTCACGCCCCGCGCCGCTCATCTTGCCTGCGGGCAGTGCCTGCGGGATGCCGTACGCGCCGGAGGAGCGGTTGACGGCCCGGTGGTTCCAGCCGCTCTCCCTGGTCCACAGATTGTCGAGGCAGCGGAACTGCCGGTAGTTCCAGGACCGCTGGACGACATGGCCCAGGGCGATCTTCTTGTTCTTGCTGGACGGCCTCGCGACCGCCATCTTCGGATGCGCCGACGTCGTCCAGTTCCTGGTCTTCACCACGGGAGGGCCCTCGGCCCAGGCGGTCGTGGTGCTCATTCCCGTGAACGCCATGACAGAGATGAAGGTGCCGCTCAGCACGCGTTTGCTGTCCAAGTCGATCCTCGCTGTCGGGTCGCGTGCGGACGGGCGCCTCTCATCCGGCGCCCTGCCGGTCCACGTCCGTGGCTCGGACGTGGAGGGTCCGCGCGGCCCTCCGGGATTCGGTGACCACCCGATCGTGCTGGGCGGCCCGGAGAGCGCCGCGACGTGTCCTCTAGCACGATTCCTATTACGCGCGGTCACCGAGGGTCATACATCACGACACGCGAAGGGCAGGTGTTTGTGTGATCGTTGCGGATAAAGGGCCCGCTCGCTGGACCGGGATTGCCCGGCCCGTCGCGCATATGGCGGGCCCTTGCCGGAAAAAGCGGGTAAGCCTGGGGTTTGGCTCAGTACCAATGGTGGGATTGGAAGTGCGCCCAGGCGCGACACGGCTGGCCGTACCGCTGCTTGATGTACGTGAGACCCCACTTGATCTGCGTGCGGGGGTTGGTCCGCCAGTCGCGTCCCGATGAGGCCATCTTGTGCGCCGGGAGCGCCTGGGGGATCCCGTACGCGCCTGAGTACCGGTTGCCGGCGCGATGGTTCCAGCCGCTCTCCCTGGCCCAGAGCCTCTCCAGGCACCTGAACTGGGCCGTGGTCCAGCCGCGCTCGGCCACCATGGGCCTGGCGATCGACTTGTTCCTGCTACTGGCCTGGGAGCTCTGCGCCTGTGCGGCCGAGGCGCCGCCCACCGCCACGAGAGTGGCGGCCAGGACGAGTACGCCGGTACGGCGGAGCATGGGCATGCGGATTTCCCTTTCGAGGGGTTTCAAGGACCGCGCCACCCTGCCCGATTAGCACCCTTTGCCGCGAATTGACCATGAAAGAGTAGATCATTGGTAAAGACCCGAATATGTGGATTTTCAGGCCCTTTGCCCCGAAAATGAGAACCCCGTCACATTTCTCCGGAGGCACGCCGGCGTCCTCCGAATGGCGCCAGGATCCGGAACCGCCGGTCGGCGGGCGGGGGCCGTTCTGTAAGGTCGGTCCATGAGCCTCAGCGACATCCCGCTCCGCACCCTCGCGGAGACCCCCACAACCCTGGGCGAACTGGCGGCGGGCAAGGCCGCCCTCATCGTGAACGTGGCCTCCCGATGCGGCCTCACCCCGCAGTACGGCGGCCTGGTCGACCTGCAGCGCCAGTACGGCCCGCGTGGCTTCACCGTGATCGGCGTGCCCTGCAACCAGTTCGCCGGCCAGGAGCCCGGCACCGCCGAGGAGATCCAGGAGTTCTGCGCGACCACATACGGGGTGGACTTCCCGCTCCTGGCGAAGACCGACGTCAACGGCCCGGACCGGCACCCGCTCTACACCGAGCTGACGCCCGTCGCGGACGCGGACGGCGAGACGGGCGACGTCCAGTGGAACTTCGAGAAGTTCCTCGTGGACCGCGACGGCGAGGTCGTGGCCCGCTTCCGCCCGCGCACCACCCCGGACGACCCCGCGCTCACCTCCGCCATCGAGAAGCTCCTGTAACCGCCATCGGGGTCAGCGTGGGGTCATTCCGAACGTAGTCGGGCGATTACGGTAAGCGATCATCTGGGTGGGTATCGCGGTTGATGTGCCGCCATCAGCCAGGACATCGGCCCGACGCCCGCAGGGGAGCGTGCGATGACGATCAATCCGTACGCAGGATCGCCTTTCAGCTACGTCGCCGCGCCGGCCGCCGCGCCGTACTCCATCGTCGAGTTGATGCCCGGCGTCCGCAACCTGTGCGAGTACGTGCGGTTGGAGGCCGGCGAGCGGGTGCTGCTGCTCATGGAGCACACCGTGGATCCCGTGGTCGTCCAGGCGATCGCGGCGGCGATGGCGTTTCGTGACGCCGACGTCCGGATCCTGTCCGTGCCGCCGTTCAGTCCCGGCGGATGGGACAAGGGGGCGTGGCTGGACATCGAGACGGCCGCGTTCAGGGAGGCGGACGTCGTGATCAGCGGCACCTGGTGGGGCGAGGTGCACACGGCGCCGCTGTTCTTCGACCAGATCAAGGCGCGTTCGTCCCGCTTCCTGTCCCTGCACATGACGGCCACGGCCGGGGCGCTGCTCACCGGGGGGCGGCTGCCCGCCGAGGTGTTCTACGCGCTGCTGAGCCGGACGCTGCGGCAGTTGTCGGCCGCCCGGACGATCCGGGTCACCTCCGCCCAGGGGACCGACCTGACCTTCTCTGGCCTGGCCTTCGACCCGGACCCGGGCGCGATGCGGCCAGGCGACTGGCGGCCCTTCCCGTACGGGGGCGCCAACTTCTGGCCCACCGGCACCGAGGGCGTGCTCGTCGTCGAGGACTGCACCGTGACGGGCGTGCCCGAGGACACCCTGCGCCTGACGTTCGAAGGCAACCTCGTCCGCGAGATCGACGGCGGCACGGCCGCCGAGCAGTTGCGCCGTTACGCGCCGGAGGGCTACTACATGCGGCACGGCCTGTTCGGGCTGAACCCGAAGGTGCGGGTGGCCGGCGGGACGCAGTTCGAGCGGGAGAAGCACGCCGGCTCGTTCTACTGCGGCATCGACGGCCTGACCGGCGGCGTGCCCGTGACGACGGGGCCCGGCTTCGCGCACTGCGACTGCCAGTTCGACCGGCCCACGGTGCACGTGGACGGCGAGCTCTTCATCGACCGCGGCCGGCTGCTGATCCTCGACGAGCCGGAGATCCGCGAGGTCGCCGCGCGCTTCGGCCCGCCGGACGTCATCCTGGACGACAACCCGGTCATGATCCTTCCCCGCCGCTACACGGGCGCGGGCGCCCCTGAACTGGTCGTCGAGAGCTGAACGACGCTCAGCGGCGGGGGCCGCAGCTGCCTCTGACGATGAGCTCCGTCGGCAGGACGACGCTGCGGGGCCTCCGGGTGCCCGCGCGCAGCACCAGCTCGGCCGCGCGGTAGCCCATGTCGCGGCCCGGCTGGGCGATCACCGTCAGGGGCGGGGCGCACAGCTCGGCCCAGGGCACGTCGTCGTACATCACCAGCGACACGTCCCTCGGCACCCTCAGGTCCAGCTCCCTGGCGGCCAGTACGGCCGCCTCCCCGAGCACGTTGCCCCCCGCCACCACGGCGGTCAGGTCGGGGCGGCTCTGGAAGAGGCCGGAGGCGGCGGCGTAGGCGGAGTCGCGGCTGCCCGTGCCGAACACGACCAGCTCCTCGTCCACCGGCGGGCCCACAGCCGCACGGAAGGCGGCCACCCGCCGTTCCTGGCCGGGGCCGCCCAGGAACGCGATGCGTTTGTGGCCGAGGCCCCTCAGGTAGCGCACCGCCGTACGGATGCCGCCCCGGTCGTCCGCCACCACGGCCGGGACGTCCAGCGAACGGGACGGCGGGGCGGCGGCGGGGGAGAGGCCGTCCAGGAGCATGAGGTCGTTGGCGGCGGACGCGGCCGGGTCGTCCTCGGGGAGCGCCTGGGCCGGCAGGTGGTCGGCGAAGACCACCGTCATGCCCGCGCGGAAAGCCGGCGTCCAGGTTTCCGCGTCTCCCGACGGGACCGCTATCAACCGGTCTACGCTCTGTTCCAGGAGCATGCCGATCAGCTCGGCCTCCTGCTCCGGGTCGCCGCCGGTCGAGCCCAGCACCACCGGCTCGCCGGCCGAGCGGGCACAGGCGAGCACACCCTCCGCGAGCTGTCCGTAGAACGTGTCGGTCAGGTCGGGGACGAGCAGGCCCATGCCGCCCGTGCGGCGCTGGCGCAGGTTGCGGCCCAGAGCGCTGGGGCGGTAGTCGAGCTGGGCGGCGACGGCGAGGACGCGCTCGCGCGTGCGCGGGCTGGCCGAGCCGCCCGACAGCACCCGGGAGACGGTCGCGACGCCCACGCCGGCCGCCTCCGCCACATCCTTGATCGTCGCCCGCCTCTCCATGGAAACGATTCCATCATGCTTTCCGCCGGACGGGAAGTCCGCCGGGCCGACAAGGGCTGGTCACGCGGGAACCCTTGACACCGATGTCCGTTTCGGGTGAGATGCTTGAAAACGTATCCACGTGAGTGGTGACACGGTAACAACGTCCGGGCCTTAGCCCTGGAGCGCGAAGGAATGTCATGGCATCCATCGTTCTGACGAACGTCGACAAGATCTACGCCGGTGGCGTAAAGGCGGTGAACGGGCTCAACCTTGAGATCAAGGATGGCGAGTTCATGGTCCTGGTTGGTCCGTCCGGTTGCGGTAAGTCGACCGCGCTCCGGATGATCGCGGGTCTGGAGGACATCAGCGGCGGCGAGATCTCGATCGGCGAGAAGGTCGTCAACCATCTGCCGCCCAAGGACCGCGACATCGCGATGGTCTTCCAGAACTACGCGCTCTACCCCCACATGACGGTGGAGGAGAACCTCGCGTTCGGCCTCAAGCTTCGCAAGATGCCGAAGCCGGAGATCCAGAAGCGCGTCGGCGAGGCCGCCAAGATGCTCGGCCTGGAGACGTACCTCAAGCGCAAGCCGGCCGCCCTGTCCGGTGGTCAGCGCCAGCGTGTCGCCATGGGCCGCGCCATCGTCCGAGAGCCGCAGGCCTTCCTCATGGACGAGCCGCTGTCCAACCTGGACGCCAAGCTCCGCGTGTCCATGCGGGCCTCGCTCAACACGCTGCACGAGCGCCTCGGCGTCACCACCGTGTACGTCACCCACGACCAGGTCGAGGCCATGACCCTGGGCGACCGCGTCTGCGTGCTGCGCGACGGCATCCTGCAGCAGGTCGACACCCCGCAGAACCTGTTCGACAAGCCGCTCAACCTGTTCGTGGCCGGGTTCATGGGCTCGCCCGCGATGAACTTCGCCACCGCCGAGCTGGTCCGCGACGGTGGCGCCGCCGTCAGCTTCGCCGACATCAAGCTGCCGATCCCCGACTCGACCTTCAGCGACAAGCCGGGCCTCGACAAGTACATCGGCAAGAAGATCATCCTCGGCATCCGCCCGTCCGACTTCGAGGACGCGGGCTCGGCCGGCGCCAACGCCAACGGCTGGGCCACCCTGCCGGTCAAGGCGGAGGTCACCGAGGAGCTGGGTTCCGAGATCAACGTGCTGTTCCTCATCGACGCCCCGCCCGTCGAGCACAAGGACACCGTCGCCGCCGCCGACACGGGCGACGACGACGAGAGCGCGTTGCCGCTCGTGGGCGACAAGTCCCTGTGGACCGCCCGTGTCAACGCCCGCAGCCACGTGCGTCCCGGCCAGAACATCGACCTGGTCCTCGACACGCACAACCTGCACTTCTTCGACCCGGAGTCCGGCCTGGCCATCGGCCACCCGTCCAACCTCTGATCCCCACCCGAAGTCTTCCGGATCCCGGCCGTGAGTCCGCTCACGGCCGCCCGGGCCCCCACCGCGACCCCCTCCCGCGGCGGGGGCCCTTTCTTTTTGGCGCTGGTACGCGTCCTTCTGGCCCTGGTACGCGGCTCAGCGCCCGATCCGCTGGGAGACGTAGGCCTGCAGGCCGCGCGGCACCAGCCTGCCGACCGCCACGATCGCCTTGTAACGCGCGTCCGGAATCGACACGCGCCTGCCCAGGGCCAGGTCGCGCATCGCCGCCCTGACCACGTTGTCGGCCTTGAGCCAGAGGAACCCGGGAATGCTCCCGCTGTCCATCGCGGCCCGCTGGTGGAACTCGGTCCGCACGAACCCCGGACACAATGCCATGATCTTGATGCGCGGGTTCCGGATCTCGGTCGCCGCGGACTCGCTGAAGTTGACCACCCACGCCTTGGACGCGCTGTAGGTGCCGCGCGGGAAGAACGCCGCCGCCGACGCCACGTTGACGATCGCGCCCCGGTCGCGCTCCCGCATCCCGGGCAGCGCTGCCAGCGTCAGCCTGAGCACGGCCTCGCAGTGCACCTTGAGCATGCGCACCTCGTCCTCGACCGGCACGTCGGGGAAATGGCGGCGGTGGCCGAATCCGGCGTTGTTCACCAGCAGGTCGACCCCGTCGTGGAGCCTGGACTCGACGCGGGACAGCCCTTCCTCGGTGCCGAGGTCGGCGGGCAGCACCTCGACGCTCACGCCGTACCTCAGCTTGAGCTGGTCGGCGGTCTGGGCGAGCCGGAGCGCGTCCCGCGACACCAGGACGAGCGAGAAGGCGTCGGCGGCCAGGCGCCGGGCGAAGGCGGCGCCGAGGCCGGAGGTCGCGCCAGTGATCAATGCGGTAGGCATGTCTGAACTTTAACGTCCGTGGCAGGATGAAAGGCGTGCGCCTCGTCGCGGTCCTGACGTTCCTTCTCGTGGCCCTCACCGCCTGCTCCACCACCGAGCTCCCGTCCTCCGGGTTCCTCACCCCGTCGGCCTCCACCACCCCGGCCCAGCCCACCGACACCGGGAGCGAGCCCGCTGAGACGGCGGCGCCCCGGCGGGGCGAGCTGCGGTTCAGTGAGATCGCCAGGCTGGAGCAGCCGGTGGCGATGGCCGTGCGCGAGGGTGACGATCGGCTCTACGTCGCCGAGCAGACCGGCAGGCTGCGCACCACCGGCGGCGTCACCGTGATCGACCTGTCCGGGGAGGTGAGCCACGGCAACGAGCAGGGGCTGCTCGGCGTCGCCTTCCACCCCACCGGCCGCTGGGTCTACCTCAACTGGACCGACGCCGAGGGCGACACCCACGCCACCGAATGGGCCTTCGACGGGACCAGGGCGACGGCCAGGCGCGACGTGCTCACCCAGGATCAGCCGTACAACAACCACAACGGCGGCCAGCTCGCCTTCGGCCCCGACGGCCACCTCTACATCGCGCTCGGCGACGGCGGCAGCGGGGGCGACCCCCAGGGCAACGGCCAGAACCTGGGCACGCTGCTCGGCAAGATCCTGCGCATCGACCCGCGCGGCCGGCCGTACGACGTGCCGGAGGACAATCCGTTCGCCGGTGAGCGGGGCGCGAAGGGCGAGATCTGGGCGTACGGGCTGCGCAACCCCTGGCGGTTCACGTTCGATCGCGGCACCGGCGACCTGTGGATCGGCGACGTCGGGCAGAACGCGTGGGAGGAGGTCGACCACCAGCCCGCCGGGTCCGAAGGCGGTGAGAACTACGGCTGGAACCTGCGCGAGGGCAAGGAACCCTACAACGACGGCGGCACGGGCCGCGAGCTGGTCGACCCGGTGATCGTCTATCCGCTCGGAGAGGGCGGCAACTGCTCGGTGATCGCCGGTTACGTCTACCGGGGCGAGAAGATCCCGTGGCTCCGGGGCCGGTTCATGTACGGCGACTTCTGCGCCGGCTGGATCAGGACCGCGCCCGCCCACGCGCCCGCCGACTCCGAGGAGGCCGGCAGGGTGGAGCAGTTGTCCTCCTTCGGCGAGGGCCATGACGGCGAGCTGTACGCGCTCAGCCTCCAAGGCCCCGTCTACCGGATCGAGCCCGCCTGACGCCCGGCCCAGGGCCGCCTGACGTTCAGCTCAGCGGGTCCTCCACCTCTGATCGCGTCTGCTCTACCCGCTCGATCAGGTCCTCGACCTGGTCGTGCAGCCTCGCTCCCCGCGCCCAGCCCGCGTAGTGGGTGAGGAAGACCACCACTTCCCGCAGCTCGCTCTCACTCAGCTCGCCCGCGCGCAGGGCGACGTCGAGCTGGACGTCCGTCTCTTCCTCCATGCCCAGGCCGACGAGCAGCCCGAGGAGGAGCAGGCGCCGCTCCCTGACCGACAGCACTGTCCTCGACCAGAGGTCGGCGAACTGACGCTCGGCCATGAGGCCGAACCAGTCGACGCTCCCCCGTGCGGGTTCAGTCATTGTGCGCTCCCCGATGTCGGAAGGGATTCTCATATCTTTCGCTACTTCCTCAGTTGAACCAATGGGGGTTGCATGAACGTTGTAGGTGCACACCCAGGGCCGGCGGGGCGGGCCGCCGGCCCCGGCCCCTTCGGGACCGGTGGTGACCAGGGGACGAAGCGAGTTTTCTGGGACCGGCTCATTTTGGATCTGTAACAAGTAAAGCCAATCTAAGGCCAAGATTTGGTCAAGATTTCTCAGCGCGCCTGGGGCTCCTTCTGCCTGAAAGCGGGCACAACAACTCCGTTGGCGGTAAAGCGGAGGTAAGCCGTGGCGGAAAAGACACGGGCTTTGATCGCGCTCATGGTCGCGGTCCTGACGCTGTCCGCGTGTGCCGGGCAGCCGGAGTTCACCTACGTACGTGACGAGAGCGGCACCACCTACTTCAAGGTGCCTTCCACGTTCACACAGCTCAACACCTCTCCCATCGAGCTGTTCCTGTCCGGCGACCAACCGAACTCGCAGGCCGCGATGCTGCGCGCCCAGCGGGTCTGGTCGACGGCCTTCGACCAGGCGGCGGAACCCTCGGCCGGGCACCTGCTCCGCTCCCAGGACCCCTTCGTCTACGCCACCGTGCACCAGCTCACCGAAGAGCAGCGGGACACGATCTCACTGAACCGGCTGCGCGACTTCGTCCTGCCGGTGACCAAGCAGGTGCGCGACCTCTACACGCAACAGGCCGCGGCGACCGGTCAGACGCCGATGTTCAGCGACTTCGAACTCATCAACGACGAGATCCTGACCCTGGACGACGGCGCCAGGGGGGTCCGGGTCCGCTTCAACTACCAGATCGGCGGCCAGGTCCAGACGTTCGACCACACGGCCATCCTGCACGAGAAGGGTGCCACGGTCTCCGTCATGCTCATCGGCTGCCAGTCGGTCTGCTTCGTGCGGCGCGCCTCCGAGTTCGACCAGATCGCGAGTTCTTTCAAGCTGCTCCGGCTGCCCGGATGAGGGAGCACCATTTGACCACGACCATTCACCATGAAGGGCTGCGTGCCCCCGGCAGCGGGCCCTCCGATCCCGAATCCGTGACCAGGAAGAAGATGCGGTTCTGGGATCGGAGCAGGTTTCTCATCGTCCTGGTGGTGGCCTATCTCATCCTCACGTGGAAGGTGATGGCCGACTTCGCGGGCATCATCACCTTTCCCGAGGCGGCGTGGGTGACCGCGGAGTCGTACCAGTGGATCTTCTGGTTGGTCGCCGCGGAGTGCGTTCGCCAGCTGCACTTCCTCGTCAGCGAGCACTGGTCGGCCTACCACCGGTTCTGGAGTCAGAAGGTCTTCGGCGGGTTCGAGCACTGGTCGCACCGCCGCTTCGACGACTGGACGCGCTACCGCCTCTCGCGGGCGCTCAAGATCGCCTTCTTCGTCACGCTGATCGCGCTGGTGCTGGGCGCGGTGCTGGACGTCAGCCCGTTCGCGGCGCTGCCGCGGGCCCCGGCGCTGGTCTGGCAGGCGATGCCGTTCCTCATCCAGATCGTCTTCCTGTTCTTCGTGGTCATCATCCCCTTCGTCGGCCTGTTCTGGTTCCTGTCCAGGGGCGGGGTGGAGACGTACCTCCCCGACGACATCAAGACCCGCTTCGCCGATGTGTGGGGGCAGGACCACGTGGTCGAGCGCGTCCAGGAGAACATCGTCCTCCTGGAGCGGCCCGACGAGATCGAGAAGCGCGGCGGGTACGTCCCCAGCGGCCTGCTGCTGTGGGGGCCGCCGGGTACCGGCAAGACCCTCATGGCCGAGGCCGTCGCAGGTGAGACCGGCAAGCCGTACGTGTTCGTGGCCCCCGGCGCGTTCACCAACGTGTTCATGGGCATCGGCGTACTCAAGGTCAAGTCGCTGTTCAGGAAGCTGCGCAAACTGGCGCTCAGGTACGGCGGCGTGATCGTCTTCTTCGACGAGGCCGACTCGCTCGGCAGGCGCGGCCGGCTCGCCCAGCAGGGACCCCCCGGGCAGGGCGGCGGCTTCTCCGGCCTGTCGGGCCTCGCGGGCTGCCACGGCATGAACTACCTGTCCGAGCCCACCCGCCAGGTGCTCGCCTTCCGCGGCGGGCGCCGGCCCGAGGAGGAGCCGGGCCGGCGCAACCGCTTCTTCATGGGCGGCGGCATGAACGGCAGCGGCGACCCGGGCACGCTCCAGGCGCTGCTCACCGAGCTGTCCGGGCTGAAGAAGCCGCGCGGGTTCTTCAACGGGCTCGTACGCAGGCTGCTCGGGATGCGGCCCAAGCCACCGCCGAAGTACCGCATCCTCGTCATGATGGCCACCAACCGGCCGGACGCGCTGGACGAGGCGCTGCTGCGGCCTGGCCGCATCGACCGCATCTACAAGGTCGGCTACCCGTCCAAGGCCGGGCGGGTGCGTACGTACCAGGGTTACTTCGACAAGGTGTGGCACCGGCTCAGCGGGGAGCAGATCGACAAGCTGGCCACGATCACCCCGTACGCCACCGGCGCCACGATCAAGGACCTGGTGAACGAGTCGCTGATCACCGCCATCCGCGACGGGCGCGAGATCATCACCTGGTCGGACGTGCTGCGGGCCAAGCGGCTCAAGCAGCTCGGACCGCCCGAGGACGTCGAGTACATCGAGCGGGAGCGGCACGCCGTGGCCGTGCACGAGGCATGCCACGCCGTCGTCGCGTACGTGACCCGCTTCCACCTCGAGATCGACGTCGCCACCATCGAGAAGGGCGCCGACTACCTGGGCATGGTCGCCTCGATCAAGCCCGAGGACCAGTTCACCCGGTGGAAGTCCGAGCACGAGGCGGACATCATGGTCTCCCTGGCCTCGCTGGCCGGCGAACGGATGTTCTTCGGCGAGGACAACTCCTCCGGGGTCTCCGGCGACCTCTACTCGGCCACGTACCTGACGGCGATGATGGAGTCGTACTGGGGCATGGGCTCCGGCGTCACCTCGCTGCCCGCGCTCCAGGAGCTGGAGATCATGGGCGGCAAGGCCGTACGCAAGCGCGGCGGCGTCCCGATCGGCATCACGGAAAGGGAGCCGAGCAGGCACCAGCCCGACCTGACCCCCGACGTGCTGGGGGAGCGGATCGAGTTCAACCTCGTGCGGCTGCTGGAGCGGACCGGGGAACTCCTCATGGAGCACCGCAGGGACGTGCTGTGCCTGGCGCACGCGCTGGAGACGCACAAGACGCTCAACGGCGACGACGTGGTGGCCATCCTCCGGCGTGAGCCGGGGCCGCTCATCGACGGCACGATCTACGCCTCCGACGAGCTGTACCGGGAGCTGGAGGACTACCACCGGGACGCGGCCAGGGCCCACAAGGAGCACAGCCACATCGATCGCGACCTGCCGGGTCACGTGGAGGCGGCCGGGCTTCCGACGGCCGCGTTCGGCGGTGGTCCCGGCGTGAAGGCCGTCCAGGTGGGTCCTGCGTTCCCGCCGCCGAACGCGTGGGTCGCGCCGATCACCTCCGCATCCGCGCCCTTGCCATCCGCACCCTTGTCATCCGGGCCTCCGGCGTCCGGGCCGCTGCCATCCGGGCCTCCGCCGGCCGGGCCCTCGGCGTTCGGGCCTGCGGCGTCGGTTGTGCCGTCGTCCGGGCCTCCGCCGCTCGTCGTGCCCCCGGCGGCCCCGCCCGTGGAGGTGTCCGAGCGGCCCGAGTTCGTGCCGTGGGCGCCCGCTCGGGCGTCCGCGCCGCCGCAGGCGCCCGTCGTGGTGAGTGCGGCGCCGGCGCCCTCCCCGTGGGGCCGGGTCGCCGGCCGGGTGTGGCTGGTCGTCGCCAGCCTGCTCGGGCTCGTGGCGCTCTCGGTCATCCTCGCCCTGGCGGTGACGGATACGCTGGCCGGCTCCACGTCGGTGGCCTCGCTGCTCCTGCTGTTCGTCGTGGTGGTCGCGGTCATCGTGGGCGCCGGGCTCGCGATGGTCGCGATCAAGGGTGTACGCACGGCGCAGGCCAAGGCGGAACGCGAACGCGACGAGGCCCACGCCCGTGCCCAGCTCCTGGCCGCCGCGATGGACCCCGACACGGCCATGCGGCTGCTCGGCTACGACGGCGACGGGAAGGATGGGCGTACCTGACAAGAGACCGGGGCGGCCCCCACACCGGCCCCGGCCTGCCCGCCGCGCCTCAGCGGCCCCGCCTCAGCCGGCCGCAGCGGCAGGGCGTGGTCAGCGCACCCGGGTTCTGTCGTGTTCCTCGTGGACTCTGCGCAGCAGGGTCATGAGCCGCTCCTCCTCGCGGATGCTCCTGCGGTACTTCTCCGGCAGCTTCCTGAGCCGCGCCTCCTCGGTGAGCAGCTTGGCGAACAGCTCCCGGCGCAGCGCGGGGTCGTGCTCGACCTCCAGGTACTCCTGGGCATGGCGCCGCGCGGCCGAGACGGTGTTCTGTGCGACGCCCTTGGCGCTGGCCATGGACGCGATCACGGTGACCAGCAGCACGCCGATGATCATCGACAGGGACAGGCCGGTGCTGATCTCGGTGACGGGCACCGGCCGGCCGCCGTTGATGAAGGGCACGTTGTTCTCGTGCAGGGCGTGCAGGACGAGCTTGACGCCGATGAAGAACAGGATGATCGACAGTCCGTAGGTCAGGTAGATCAGCCGGTCCAGCAGGTCGTCGATGAGGAAGTACAGCTGCCGCAGCCCCAGCAGGGAGAACGCGGTGGCGGTGAAGACCAGGTAGACGTTCTGGGTCAGGCCGAAGATGGCCGGGATGGAGTCGAGGGCGAACAGGATGTCGGTCCCGCCGATGGCGATCATCACCAGCAGCATCGGCGTCATGACCCGCCTGCCGTCCTGGACGGTGAACATCCGGTCGCCGTCGTAGGTCGCGGTGGAGGGGAGGAGCCGCCGGGCGAGGCGGACCATGAGGTTGCCCGCCGCGTGGCTCTCCTCGCTCTCGGGCTTGAGCAGGTTCCCGGCCGTGAACAGCAGGATGAGGCCGAAGAGGTAGAACGCCCAGGAGAACGTGTTGATCAGCGCCGCGCCGAGCAGGATGAACCCGCTCCGCGCGATCAGTGAGAAGACGATCCCGAACAGCAGCGCCTTCTGCTGGTCGGCGCGGGGCACCTTGAAGCTGGACAGGATGACGAGGAACACGAAGAGGTTGTCGACCGACAGCGCCTTCTCCGTGACGTATCCGGCGAAATACTCGGCTCCCGGCTCGGCGCCGCCGAAGATCCACACGCCTGCGCCGAACAGCAGGGCGATGCCCACGTAGAGAGCCGACCAGATCGACGCCTCGCGCAACGTCGGGACGTGCGACTTGCGTACGTGGAACACGAAGTCGAACAGCAGCAGCCCGATGATCCCGAGGATCGTGAGCCACCATGCGGCGGCTGATACGTCCACCCAAGACCCCCCCATGCCTTCGTGCCAGCGCGGCTGTCATGGGGGGTGGCGATGTGGCCGGCGCGAACTCGTATCGTCGGTGGTGCTACCCGGGCCGCCCCGCTCCAAGCCGACCGGCGATCGCGTCACGGCGCGTGATTAACACGGCGTTCACATGCGGGCAAAAACCGGGAAACGGCTGTCCGTAAGACTCGGCGTGGCTGAGAGAAACCCCGAAAGGACCGCCGTGAGCTACAAGGCTGAGTACATCTGGATCGACGGCACCGAGCCCACCGCTCTGTTGCGCTCGAAGACGAAGATCCTTGCTGACGGAGCCGAGCCTCCGGTGTGGGGCTTCGACGGCTCCAGCACCAACCAGGCCGAGGGCCACGCGTCGGACCGTGTGCTCCGCCCCGTGTTCACCTGCCCCGACCCGATCCGCGGCGGCGCCAACCTGCTCGTCCTGTGCGAGGTCGAGGAGATCAACGGCGACCCGCACTCCAGCAATACCCGCGCGATGCTGCGCCCGATCGCCGAGCAGTACGCCGCGCAGGAGTCCTGGTTCGGCATCGAGCAGGAATACACCTTCTTCAAGGGCAGTCGCCCGCTCGGCTTCCCCGAGGGCGGCGGTTTCCCCGGGCCGCAGGGCCCCTACTACTGCGGTATCGGCGCCGACGCCATCTTCGGCCGCGAGATCGTCGAGCTCCACCTCGACCGCTGCCTCGCCGCCGGCCTGGAGCTCTCCGGCATCAACGCCGAGGTCATGCCGGGCCAGTGGGAGTTCCAGATCGGCCCGGCCGGCCCGCTCGAGGTCGCCGACCACATGTGGGTGGCCCGCTGGCTGCTCTACCGCACGGCCGAGGAGTTCGGCGTGGAGGCCACCCTCGACGCCAAGCCCGCCCGCGGCGACTGGAACGGCGCCGGCGCGCACACCAACTTCTCCACCCGCGCCATGCGCGAGGGCTACGACGCCATCATCACCGCCTGCGAGGCGCTCGGCGAGGGCGACAAGCCGATGGAGCACATCACGCAGTACGGCGTGGGCATCGAGAGCCGCCTGACCGGCGCCCACGAGACCGCCCCGTGGAACAAGTACAGCTACGGCGTCTCCGACCGCGGCGCCTCCGTGCGCATCCCGTGGCAGGTCGAGGTGGAGAAGAAGGGCTACATCGAGGACCGCCGCCCCAACGCCAACGTCGACCCCTACGTGGTCACCCGCCTGCTGGTGAACACCTGCTGCGCCGCCCTGGAGAAGGCCGGCCAGGTCTGATCCGGCCAGAAACACGAAACAGGGCCCCTCGCGATGAGGGGCCCTGTTTTTTTCGTCAGACAGCCCTGTTTCGTGAGACAGCCCTGTCTTTCGTCAGACGACGGCCCCTCATCGAGTTGTCACGAGAGGCGGAAGTCCAGGTCGGGGGTGATCTCCGCGACGTCCATCTGGGCCTTCTGCAGACGGCCTGAGTGGTCCCAGTTCATCGCCTGCCAGCGGGTGAACTGGTCGAGCACCCACATGCCGGACTGGCGGCTGCCGTTGCCCGACTTGCCGTTGCCGCCGAACGGCAGGTGCGCCTCGGCTCCCGAGGTGGAGTTGTTGACGCTGACCATGCCCGCGGAGACGCCCTCCCGGAAGCGGAAGGCGTGCTTGGCGTCGGTGGTGTAGATCGAGCTGGACAGGCCGTAGCCGGGCCGGTTCGCCAGCTCGACGGCCTCGTCGATGGTCTGGAACGTGGTCACGCCCACGATCGGGCCGAACGTCTCCTCCAGGAACAGCCGGTCCGACGGTCGCACGCCGTCCACGACGACCGGGTGGTAATAGAGCCCCTGACCGCCGTCGAAGTCCCGGTGCGGATTGTCCTTCGTGATCTTCCCGATATTTCCGGACACGACCTTGTGGTGGGGCTGGATCCAGGTCAGGTACTCCTCGTACCGGTCCGCGAACTTCTGGTCCAGCAGCGGGCCCGACAGCACGTCCTGCTCCGGATCGCCGATCCTGGCCTCGCGTACGGCCCGCGCGAACCGCTCCACGAACTCGTCGTGCACACTTTCGTGCACGATGATCGTGCCCAGGCTGGTGCAGCGCTGACCGGCCGTGCCGAAGCCGCTGAACAGCGCGCCCTCGACGGCCAGGTCCAGCTGGGCGTCCGGCATGATGACCATGGGGTTCTTGCCGCCCAGCTCCAGGCACGCCGACTGCAGGTGCCGCCCGGTCAGCTCGCCGATCTTCCGTCCCACCTCGCTCGACCCGGTGAACCCGACCTTCTGCACGCTCCCCTCCTCCAGAGCCAGCTCCAGGCCGCTGAACGTCTCGGCGCCGTCGGCGAAGACGATGTTCAGCACGCCGTCGGGCAACCCCGCCGCGACGAAGAGCCGGAACATGGCGTGCGCGGAGGCGGCGGCGTACTCGGCGGGCTTCCAGACGACGGCGTTGCCGCAGAGCAGGGCTGGGACGAGATACCACGAGGGCACGGCGACCGGGAAGTTGCCCGCCGTGACGACCGCGGCCACGCCGACCGGGGTCCGGAACGTGAACAGGTTCTTGTCCGGCATCTCCGACGGCACGGTCTGGCCGTAGAGCCTGCGGCCCTCGCCCAGGAAGAAGTCGCACGTGTCCACGATCTCGCGCACCTCGCCGAGAGCCTCGGCGTACGGCTTGCCGATCTCCTCGGTGACCAGGTGGGCCAGCCGCTCGGCGTTCGCCTCGACCAGGCGCCCGATGGAGGCGATCACCCGCCCGCGCACGGGGGCGGGTACCTTGGCCCACTCGCGCTGCGCCTCCTTGGCGGTGCGGCAGGCGGCGGCGAACGTGCCGGCGTCGGCCAGGCCGACCCGGGCCACGACCTCGCTCGTGCGAGCGGGGTTGGTGGAGTCATAGGTGGCGGCGGACGCCGCATCCTTGCCACCCACGATGGAAACGATCTGTCGGCTCACCGGTTCCTCCTCGTAGTTCCTCCGGAAAGACAATCATCCCGCCGGAAAAAACCCAAGTCAGCGGGTGTCGCTCCCGAGGGCGAGGTCGCGCAGCTCGGGGCCGTACACGGGGTGGGCGAGGGCGGCGGCGAATTGGGCCTTGAGGTAGTCGAGCGGCGATCCCGTGTCCCACCAGGCGCCGTCGATGACCTGCCCGTACACCGGGTGGGTGGCGGCGTGGCGGTGCAGGGCGTCGGTGAGGTAGATCTCGCCGCGCGGGTCCTCGTGCCACCTGCGCGTCTGGGCCTCCAGCTCCTCGATCACGCCGGGCGTGACGACGTAGCCGCCGATCGCCGCGTACGGCGACGGGGCCTCCTCGGGGACCGGCTTCTCCACCAGGCCCGAGATCAGCAGGCGGCCGTTGCCCAGGTCCTTCTCGACGACCGGCACGCCGTAGCGCGAGGCGTCCTCGATCGCCATCGGCAGCAGGGCCAGGACGGGGGCGCCGGTGGCTTCGTACGCGGCCTTGAGCTGCTTGGCCCGCGGCACCTCGGCCACGAACACGTCGTCGGCCCACAACACCATGAACGGCTCGTCGCCGATGACGCGGGCGGCGTTGAGCACGGGGGTGCCGTTGCCGTACGGGCCGTTCTGGTACAGGTACGTGATGTGGGCCAGCGAGGACAGCTCCGCGACCGAGTCGGCCAGGTCGTCCTTGCCGGCGGCGCGCAACTGCAGCTCGAGGTCTCCGTCCGGGGCGAAGTGCCGCTGGACCAGCTCCTTGCGGGCCGAGGTGACGATGGTGATCTCCTCGATTCCGGAGTCGACCAGCTCGCGGATGGTGTGCTCGATGACGGGCTTGTCGCCGATCGGCAGCATCTCCTTGGGCAGCGCCTTCGTCAGGGGCAGCAGGCGGGTGCCCAGACCGGCCACCGGGATCACGGCTTTGCGGACCATGCGTCTCTCCTTGATCGACACGACGGGGAGCGTGCCGAGGTTACCTCAGGCCGTCCTCGTTGATCATGGCGGTGGTTGGTTCGGGCGGCGAAGGGCTCCCGTCCCAGACCCGCACCGCGGGCAGCGGGCCTGGGACATGGCCGTGCGGGCGAGGTAGTGGAGGAGGCGGGGAGAGGGCGGCGGCAGATCGCCGGGGTCGGGCTCCCGCCCCTCCAGCGCCCGTGCCCACGCGGGGCCCGCGTCGTGGCCCATCGGGGCCGCCATGATCGCGGTCAGCGTCAGCACCCGCTCAGGACGGTGCACGGCCAGCCACTGGGCGATCGCGCCGCCGAGCGACGCCCCGGCGACGTGGGCGGCGACGATGTCGTACGCGTCCAGGACGGCCGTGGCGTCGCCGGCCATGTCGGCGAGCGTGTAGGGGCGGTCGGCGAAGTCGACGCAGTCGGAGCGGCCCGTGTCGCGGTGGTCGAACCTGATCACGTGCCGCCCGCCGGCCACGAGGCTCTCCACGAGTTCGTCCGGCCAGCCGGTCCCCGGAGTGGAGGTGCCCATGACGAGCAGCACCGCCGGATCAGCCGGATCGCCGAAGGACTCGGTCCACAACCGCACATCGGTGGAGGTAATGAATTTCCCCATAAATCGGCAATATAGCGAATTTCGCATTTGTTTGCATAAAATGCTTAATTCGGCTATTCGTGGTATAATGCATTTACCAAGAACGGTTCTGGGTGGCGGAATCCGCGGGATGGACCGAGTCCGCGATGTCGTGCCTCGTGATCACGGCCAGCTTGTCCGCCAGGTCACCCAGCGCCCGTGAGACCGCCAGTTCGTCGCCGATCTCCGGGACCGAGGGGTCGGCCGGATTCCGGCGGGCGCGGCCCTCTCCCGTCACCCGGGTGCCGTCGCGGGTCGTCAGCGTCGCCTTCGCGGACGTGTCGTCGCCCTCCTCGGCGATATGTACGCGCACGCTCCACTCTTTCGCCTCCATGACCTCCACCTCCCTCCCACCGGGCTGCCCGGTCAGGACGGGGTAAACGTCATAGTCGGCGACGGAGAGGGGTCACAGACCGCTCCGCCTGGGCAGCCCCTTTCGCACAGCCGCTCGCGCCCGGCCTTCCAAGCGGTGAAGCCGATTTCCGGGCGGAGAGGTCGGCCTTCCGGGCGGTGAGGCCGGTTGCCGGGCGGAGAGGTCGGCCTTCCGGGCGGTGAGGCCGGCCTTCCAGGTGGTGGAGCCGGTTGCCGGGCGGAGAGGTCGGCCTTCCAGGGGTCAGGCCGGTTTCGAGGCGGTTCCAGGTGGTGAGGCCCGGTTGCCGGGCGGTGAGGCCGGTTTCTAGGAGCCTTCTGAAGATGTTGCTGGTGTGACAGATCGCAGGTTGAAGGTGCGGCGATCAAGGCTGTGAGGGTGGAATTTCCCTGGGGTTGCTGCCTGTTGGATGGGCCTCAGCCGGTGGTTGG